>NZ_JBTYMC010000278.1:0-8881 GCF_054880855.1 Streptomyces sp. S6
CCCCGCACGCCGCGAAGAACACGGCCAGCACCAGCGGGCCGGGGGCGAACCAGGTCGGCCCGTCGAGCACGAGCGCCCAGGCCACCGTCAGCACGATCGCCGACGGCAGCCACAGCCGTCGCCGGCCGCCCGCCTCGTACGCGGACCACAGGAGCGCGAGCCCGCCTCCGGTGAGCGCGGCGAGGGCCGGTGCGAGGACGGCCGTGTAGTAGGGGTGGTTGCCGTTGGAGACGCTGAACACCACGGCGTGGACGGCGAACCAGCCGCCCCACAGGAGGAATCCCGCGCGCAGCGGGTCGGTGCGCGGCTCTCGGACACGCCAGACCAGGGCCGCGACGACGGCGAGCACGGCGAGCGGCAGGAACCAGGCGATCTGCGGTCCGACGGTGTGGTTGACGAGCATCCCCCAGCCGGTGTTCCCGGTGGTGCGGCTGGCGGCGGTGGCGGGGACGGCGCCGAGGGCGGTGCCGTCGTCGCTGAAGCGGCTGACGCCGTTGTAGCCGAAGACCAGGCTGAAGGGGTTGTTGTTCGACGTGCCGTCGACGTACGGGCGGTCGTCTGCCGGAGTGGCCCACGCGATCAGCGCCCACGAGCAGGAGACGGCCAGCGTGACCGCGCCGCTCAGCAGGAGGCGGCGGGCCTTCCACAACTGCGTGCCGGTCGCGGTGAGTTGGTAGATCACGGCGAACACCGGCAGGACGAGCCAGGCTTGCAGCATCTTCGCCTGGAAGGCGAGCCCGACCCAGACGCCGCACGTGATGAGCGGGAGCAGCCGTCCCGTGCGCACCGCCTTCTGCAAGGCTCCGGCCGCCGCCACCAGCAGGAGGGTGAGTGCGGTGTCCGGGATGGTGGCCCTGCTCAGCGCCACGGTGACCGGGGTGAGCGTGAGCGTCAGCGCCGCGACCAGCGCCGCGAACGGACCGGCCCAGGCCCGCACGATCCGGTGCAGCAGCCACACCGTGAGCACGCCCTCGATCACGTGAGGCAGCGCGACCGCCCACGTGTGCGGCCCGAACATCCACACGGAGAAGGCGTCGGGCCAGAACGCCCCGGGCACCTTGTCGAGGCTGATCGAACCGCTGGTGTCGAGACCGCCGAAGAAGAAGGCCCGCCAACTGGTGGCCATGGACCGTGTCGCCGCACTGTAGTAGGGGTGGATCGCGGCATGCCCGAGGCCCCAGCCGTACAGCAGCGCGGCGACCCCCAGCACCCCGGCGAGCGCCGGTCGTTCCCAGCGCGCCCGGGTTTGCGGCCGGTCGGCGGGGTGGCGCGGTGCGCGGTGCGGGCCGGTGTCCTGGACGTCGGGGGTGGAGGCCACGGTGAAGGTCCCTGGAGCGGTGTCGGGGTGCGGGTGGGGGGGAAGGCGGACGGCTCGCCGGGCAGGGCGCGGGCCATGTGGGGGTGGGCCACGAGGGGGTCAGGGAAGCGCTGTGCGGCTCGGCCTCCGGAGGTCCCCGCGCCGGGGGCCGCACGGCCCGCTGCCGGCCGGCGGTTCGAAGACCCCCTCCGCTCCGGCGGAGACCTTCATGAACGGCCTCCCGTCCATGACCTCCTCGGCACCGCCGACCGGTCGCACGGTGGACGGGCCGGACGCGGCCAGATGCTGGGGATGCGCCTCCTCGGCGCTTTCGGTCTCGGTCACCTGGACAACTTCGCGGAGACCAGGGGTGGTCGGCCATCCGCCGGGCTTCGGGAGGCGCCCCGCCGGTCGGCCCGTCGGCCCCCTCCGATCGGGGGGCCGGTCCCGTCGGTGACGATCGCGATCCTGCCCGTCGGGCGTCGAAGCGCTTCGACGTCGACACGATGCCGAGCCGCGTGTCAGCCACAGGTCTTCCGGTCGCCGCGATTCACCGCCCGGAAGGCAGATCGATCCCCCGCAGCAGGCCGAATCCACTGCCCAAAAGTGACCTGATCGCCCCGTTGCCACCCAGGAAACACAGCCTTAACGTCACCGAAAAGTCGAAGCGCATCAACACAGCTCCTCCCGCCCGCCCAGACCCCACGTCCCGAAAGGTTCACGATGTCTTCCTCCGTCAGCAGGCGGCGCCTTCTCCAGGCGGCCGGGGCCACCGCGGCCGTCTCGGCCGGCGGGTCCCTCGTCGGCGGCTCTCCCGCCCGTGCGGCGGCCGTCCCGCCCGCGAGAGCCGAGACCGGGGTCTCCGCACACCCCTTCGCGCTCGGCCAGGTCCGGCTCACCGCGAGCCGCTGGCTGGACAACCAGAACCGGACGCGCGAGTACCTGCGGTTCGTCGACGTCGACCGGCTGCTGTACAACTTCCGCGCCAACCACCGGCTGTCCACCGGCGGGGCGCTCGCCACCGGAGGCTGGGACGCGCCGGCGTTCCCCTTCCGCACCCACGTCCAGGGGCACTTCCTGACGGCGTGGGCCCAGCTGTACGCGGCGACCGGGGACACCGTCTGCCGGGACAAGGCGGTCCGGATGGTCGCGGAGCTGGCCAAGTGCCAGGCGAACAACAGCGCGGCCGGTTTCGGCGCCGGGTACCTCTCCGGTTATCCCGAGTCCGACTTCACCGCTCTCGAACAGCGGACCCTGAACAACGGCAACGTGCCGTACTACACCGTCCACAAGACCCTCGCCGGCCTGCTGGACGTGTGGCGTCTGATCGGCAGCACGCAGGCCCGGGACGTCCTGCTCGCCCTGGCGGACTGGGTCGACCGGCGTACCGGCCGGCTGAGCGAGCAGCAGATGCAGGCCATGTTGGGCACCGAGTTCGGCGGGATGAGCGCCGTGCTGACCGACCTCTACCAGCAGACCGGGGACGTGCGGTGGCTCACCGTCGCCCGGCGGTTCGACCACGCCGCCGTGCTCGATCCCCTGGCGGCCGGGCAGGACCGGCTCAGCGGTCTGCACGCCAACACGCAGGTGCCCAAGTGGATCGGGGCCGCCCGGGAGTTCAAGGCCACCGGCACCGCTCGCTACCGGGACATCGCGGTCAACGCGTGGGACATCTGCGTCGGTTCGCACACCTACGTCATCGGCGGCAACAGCCAGGCGGAGCACTTCCGGGCCCCGCACGCCGTCGCCGGTTTCCTGAAGCAGGACACGTGCGAGAGCTGCAACACCGTCAACATGCTGACCCTCACCCGGGAGTTGTTCACGCTGGACCCGGAGCGGGCCGCGCTGTTCGACTACTACGAGCGGGCGTGGCTGAACCAGATGATCGGCCAGCAGAACCCGGCGGACCCCCACGGCCACGTCACGTACTTCACCCCGCTGAACCCGGGTGGCCGGCGCGGTGTGGGTCCGGCGTGGGGCGGCGGCACGTGGAGCACCGACTACGACAGTTTCTGGTGCTGCCAGGGCACGGGGCTCGAAATGCACACGCGGCTGGCGGACTCCGTCTACTTCCGCGGCGACACCACGCTGATCGTGAACCTGTTCGTGCCCTCGGTGCTCGACTGGCCGGAGCGCGGGATCACCGTCACCCAGTCCACCTCGTACCCGGCGAGCGACACCACGACCCTGCGGGTCACCGGCGACGCCGGGGGGACCTGGGCGATGCGCATCCGCATCCCGGGCTGGACGACCGGCGCCACCGTCAGCGTCAACGGCCAGGTGCAGGACATCGCCACCGTCCCCGGCAGCTACGCCACCCTGACCCGCGCGTGGACCTCCGGCGACACGGTCACCGTCCGCCTCCCCATGCGCATCGTCCTGCGCCCGGCCGACGACGACCCGAACCTCGCCGCGGTCACCTACGGCCCGGTGGTCCTGTCCGGCGACTACGGCAACTCCGCGCTCGGTTCACCGCCGTCGCTGGACACGTCCTCGATCGCACGCTCCGGCGCCGGTCCCCTCGCCTTCACCGCCACCGCCGACGGCTCCCCCGTCACCCTCGGCCCCTTCCACGACGCGCACGGCCACAACTACACCGTCTACTGGAACACCGGCAGCAGAGTCCGGCTGGCCAACGCCGGCAGCGGTCTCGTCCTCGGCATCCAGGACATGTCCACGGCCGACGGCGGACGCGCGCTCCAGTGGCCGGACACCGGCACCGCCGACCACGACTGGTACCTCATCGCCGACGGCGACGGCTTCCGCTTCCGCAACGCCCACAGCGGCAAGGTGCTCGGCGTGCAGAACATGTCCACGGCCGACGACGCGGCCGTCCTCCAGTGGTCGGACAACGGCACCGCCGACCACCGGTGGACGCTGCTCGACCAGGGAGACGGCACCTTCAAGATCCGCAACGCGCACAGCGGCAAGCTCCTCGGCATCGCGAACGGCTCCACCGCCGCCGGCGCGTTCGCCGTCCAGGCGCCGGACGACGGCACGGCCGACAACCGGTGGCGCGTGGTCAGGAACTGACCCCTTCTCAGCGCAGCCGCTTCACCGGCCCGGTCGCCGCGTTGAGCAGGTGTTCCAGGGGGCCGCGCCGGAAGAAGCGGGACCAGATCGCGGCGAACACGATCGCGCCGAGGATGAACAGGAGCACCGGCGTCCAGGACTGCTGAGTGGCCACCGCGTCGTCCATGCCCAGCAGGGTCTGGCCCACGAAGTGGCCGACGTAGGCGGTCAGGGACATGGTGCCGACGGCGATGACCGGTGCGGCGAAGCGGCGCAGGCGCGGCAGGTGGTCCATGGCGTACGTCGCCGCCACGATCATGAGGATCGCGACGCCGATGCTGCCGACGACGTCGAACGTGGTGCCGCTGTGCGAGCCGGCCGTCAGGAGGTCCGAGGCCGTCCGCTCCGGGAGCGCGTCCTTGTCGAAGGACATCGACCCGGAACCGCCGGACGACGACCCGCCGCCTCCGGCCTGGCGGAAGAGCGTGTCCGCGCCGGCCAGCAGGACGGACAGGCCGTAGGCGGTCACGGCGAGGCCGGCGCCGAGTGCGGCGAGGCGGCGCTGGACCGTGCCGTCGGACAGGTCGAGGCGGCCCAGCGCCATGCCCGTCAGCACGAACGCCATCCAGGGGAGCGCCGGGTAGAAGCCGGTGAACAGCAGGTCGAGGACGCCCACGTCACTGAGGCGGTGGAGCGGGTCGTAGGTGTTGATGCTCTGCCGGACCGACTGGGTCAGCAACAGGTTGAGGGAGAACAGCAGTTGCGGGCCGACGAGCGCGACGGCGAGCGCGATGCCCGCGAGGGCCTTGGCGCTCAGGCGCACCAGGGGGAGGGCCAGCAGGAAGTAGACGCCGTAGAAGCCGAGGATGATCACGCCGCCGTACTTCACGGCCATCGCGGTGCCGATCGCCAGCAGGACCACGGCGCGGATCGCGATCCTGGCCTTCGCCTGCCGGCCCGCGAGGCCGGTCTTCGGCTCGAAGCGGCCGGCGAGCAGCATCAGCGAGAACCCGGCGAGGGTGGCGAACAGGACGGAGGAGTGGCCTTCCGCCAGGAACCTGACCCAGTAGCCGGGGGTGCTCTGGTCCAGCGATATGGGGGCGATGTGCACGATGTACATGCCGAACACCGCCAGCGCGCGGGCCAGGTCCACCCCGACGAGCCGTCCCGTCGAGGGGCCGGTCGACGTGGGTAAAGGGGCTTCCCGCAGGGGTGAGGTGTTCTGCGACGACTCTGTGATCTTCATGAAGTGACCTTCTCGTGGCTGCCGGACGCGGACCATCCGGCAGTCTTCGGGAGCGCCCCCGCCGGTCGGCGGTGGCGACCCTGCCGACCGGCGGGGTCCGCTCACACGAGTCACCGACACGGAGTGTCCGATGATCACACCGATTGCTTTCCTAGGACCCCTAGGTTAAAACTAGGACCCATAGGAAGAGAGGGGACCGGGCATGTCCGAACCGACCGTCGGCACCTTGCGTGTGAACGGCGCGACCCTGCACTACGAGGTGCGCGGCCGAGGCCCGCTCCTGCTGCTGATTCCCGGCGGCACGGGTGGCGCGGCCTCCCTGGCCACCGTGGCCGCCGACCTGGCCGACACCTACCGAGTGGTCACCTACGACCCACGGGGAATGTCCCGGAGTGCGCTGGACGACCCCGAGGCCGAGCAGCGGGTGGAGGAGCACGCCGAGGACGCGTACCGGCTGCTCGAAACACTGTCACCCGACGAACCCGTCCGGGTGTTCGGCGCCAGTTCCGGAGCGATCACCGCGCTGCACCTCCTCGTCACCCACCCGGAGCGCCTGGAGCGTGTCGTCGTGCACGAACCGCCGGTGGTGGAGGTCCTCCCGGACGCCGCCGTGCACCGCGCGCTCCTCACGCGCGTGCGGGACACGTTCCGCGACCAGGGACCGACGGCGGCGCTGGCCGTGTTCGCGGCGGGCCTGCGGAAGGACGGTGACACCGCCGAGCCCGAGGCCGCGCTTCCCCCGCAGGCCGCGGAACGCGCCGAGCGCACCCTGGGTGACCTGCCGTACTTCATCAGCCGCATCGTGCCGGGCTTCATGTCCTACTCCCCCGACGTCCACCGCCTCAAGGCCCTCTCGGACCGCCTCGTACTCGCCTGCGGACAGGACTCGCGCGGCGAGCTCCCCTACCGTCCGGCCGCCTTCCTCGCCGAGCGCCTCGGCACGGAACTCCTGCATTTCCCGGGTGGACACATCGGCCTGACGACCCACCCCGCCGCATTCGGCGACCTCCTTCGCACGACCTTGCAGGTCGACGGGTTCGTGACAGGTTTCCCCGTACTTAGCCGCTGAGCGGCCGACGGCGCCGAGCGGGCCGTGCTCCGCTGGCAGCATCGTGATCCGGGGGGAGGCCACCCCTTCCCCCTTCACGAGTGACGCAACAGCGAGAAGAGGTACGGGGCATGGTGAACACCGAAGAGATGAAGACGGATTCCGCGGACACCGCGCAGGGATCCACTCAGTCGGTCCTCGGGCGATTCGCTCGTCGCGGTTCGGCGATGGCCCTCGCCGCCGGTATGTCGGTGGGTGTCCTGTTCATGGCCACGACCCCGGCCTCCGCCTATGTCGGCCAGAACTTCCTGCGCAACTGGGAGACCGGGCGCTGCCTGGACGCCGACAACGAGGGCAACATCTACACCAACCCCTGCCAGTCGGGGAACGGGTTCCAGACCTGGGAGCCGATCTACCTCTACAACAACGGCTCCGACGTGGTGCAGGTGAAGAACAAGGGGACCGGGAAGTGCCTGCACGTCAACGGTAACGGCGCGCTGACGACCTACTGGTGCGACGACAACGGCACCCCGAGCGCCAACCAGCAGTTCGCCGCCAAGGGGTCGAGCTGGAACCAGGTCGAGCTGACCAACAGGCTGTTCAACACGTGCGTGGACAGCAACTACGCCGGACACGCCTACGTGTCGGGCTGCAACGGCGGCGGCTACCAGAAGTGGAAGCTCGGCTTCTGATCCGGCCGGGGGGGGAGGGACCGCTGCCCGCGGTCCCTCCCCCAGCCGTTCCTACGCCAGCGGCGACCCGCTGCCCGCCACCACCTCGGGCCGCAGCAGCGCCGCCAGGGTCTCGGCCGGCAACAGGCCCTTCTCCAGGACGAGTTCGGCGACGCCCCGGCCCGTCTCCAGGGCCTCCTTGGCGATGAGGGTGGCGGCCTCGTAGCCGATGTGGGGGTTGAGGGCCGTCACCAGGCCGATCGAGTTCTCGACGCTCTCGCGCAGGCGTTCCGTGTTGGCGGTGATGCCGTCGACGCAGCGCTCGGCGAGGGTGAGGCAGGCCGCGCGGAGGTGGGTGACGGACTCGGAGAGGGAGTGCAGGATGATCGGCTCGAACGCGTTGAGCTGGAGCTGACCGGCCTCGGCGGCCATGGTGATGGTGACGTCGTTGCCGATGACCTCGAAGGCGACCTGGTTGACGACCTCGGGGATGACGGGGTTGACCTTGCCGGGCATGATCGACGAACCCGCCTGCACGGGCGGGAGGTTGATCTCGCCGAGGCCCGCGCGCGGCCCGGAGGACAGCAGGCGCAGGTCGTTGCAGCTCTTGGAGAGCTTGACGGCGATCCGCTTGAGGACGCCGGACATCTGGACGAACGCCCCGCAGTCCTGGGTGGCCTCGACGAGGTTCGCGGCGGTGACGAGCGGCAGCCCGGTGATGTCGGCGAGGTGCCGGCGGGCGGCTTCCGCGTACCCGGCGGGAGCGTTGAGGCCGGTGCCGATGGCCGTGGCCCCGAGGTTGATCTCATGGATCAACTCGACGGCCTCGTCAAGACGGCTGCGGTCCTCGTCAATCATGACGGCATAGGCCGAGAACTCTTGACCGAGCGTCATGGGAACCGCGTCCTGCAACTGTGTACGGCCCATCTTGAGCACGTCACGGAATTCGACGGCCTTCCGCCCGAACGCGTCCTGGAGTACAGCCATCGCCTTGAGCAGTCCACGTACCGCGAACACCGTCGCGACCTTGACGGCCGTGGGGTAGACGTCATTGGTCGACTGGCCGAGGTTGACGTCCTCGTTGGGGTGCAGGAACTCGTACTCCCCCTTGCCGTGCCCGAGCAGTTCCAGCGCCCGGTTGGCGATGACCTCGTTGGCGTTCATGTTGGTGGAGGTGCCGGCGCCTCCCTGGACGACGTCGACGACGAACTGGTCGTGCAGCTTCCCCGCGCGGATCTCCCGGCAGGCGGCGACGATCGCGGCGGCCTTCTCCGGTGCGAGCAGCCCGAGTTCCTCGTTGGCGAGGGCGGCGGCCTCCTTGACGGCGGCGAGGGCGTCGATGAGGTGCGGGTAGGCGGAGATGGCCGTCCCGGTGATGGGGAAGTTCTCGGTGGCGCGCAGGGTGTGGACACCCCAGTACGCGTCGGCGGGGATGTCCCGGAAGCCGAGGAGGTCGTGCTCGCTGCGGGTGACGGCGGTCATGGTGAGGGGGTGTCCCTTTCGGGTGGGTGAGGGTTTCTCGAAGAGGGCGCGGGGGCCCGGCGCGCACACTCGCCGTGCCCCCGCTTCGCGGCCGGCGTGCGCTCAGGCACAGGCCGGCAGGCCGG
>NZ_JBTYMC010000279.1:0-8808 GCF_054880855.1 Streptomyces sp. S6
CCCGTCACCCGCCTCGCCCCCACTGGCGTCGCCCCCGCAGCCGGCGCCCTCCGCTGGGACCTCCCCGGCTGGGCCGGCTCGGTGGACCTCCTCCTGATCGCCACCCCGGACGGCACGGAACCGGGCCTGACCCTCCTCGCGGAACAGGCGTACAGACGCGGCTGCACGGTCGTCGCGGTCGCCCCCACCCGCACCCCCCTCGCGGAAGCCACCGGCGCCTCGCACAGCCTGTTCCTCCCCCTGGCGAAGGCCGCGTACGACCACGACGCAGAGCCTCTGACCGCCTCGGCCCCCGGCGTCCTGTGGGCCCTCCTGACCCCCCTCCTCGCCCTCCTGGACCGCATCGGCCTGCTCACCGCCCCACCCGAGGCCCTGGACAAGATCGCCGACCGCCTCGACCACGTCGCCGAACGCTGCGGCCCCGCCGTCGCGACGTACGGCAACCCGGCGAAGACCCTGGCCGGCGAACTCGCGGACGCCCTCCCGGTGATCTGGACGGAAGGCGTCTCCGCAGGCCCGGCGGGACGCCGCTTCGCCGCCGCCCTCGCCGAACTCGCCGGCCGCCCCGCCCTCGTCGCGGAACTCCCCGAAGCCCTCGCCGCCCACAGCGCCCTCCTCGCGGGCCCCCTGGCAGCCGGCGCCGACCCGGACGATTTCTTCCGCGACCGCGTCGACGACCCGCCCGCGCTGCACGCGCGCGTAGTGCTCCTCAGAGACCGCCCCAGCGGCGGCCTCAGCGCCGCTCCCGCAGCCCGTGACCTGGCCCTCGGCCACGACACGCCGATCAGCGAACTCGACCCCGAGGAGGGCACCGAACTGGAGACCCTCGCCGAACTGATCGCCATCACGGATTTCGCCGCCGTTTACCTCGCCCTCGCCTCCGGGGCCTGATCCTGTTCCCGGCCCTGCCTGAACCACACGCAAGAGAGAGCCGAATGGACCGCCTCGACAACACCGTCCGCCCCTACGCCTGGGGTTCCCGCACCGCGATCCCGCACCTCCTCGGCGTCGAACCCACCGGCGAACCCCAGGCGGAGATGTGGCTCGGCGCTCACCCCGGCGCCCCCTCCCGCACCGCGCGCGGGACCCTCGTCGAGGTCATCGACGCGAACCCGACGGCGGAACTCGGCGCCGCGGCCGTCACCAAGTTCGGCCCCCGTCTCCCCTTCCTCCTCAAGGTCCTCGCCGCCGGCGCCCCCCTCTCCCTCCAGGTCCACCCGAACCTCCGGCAGGCGAAGGAGGGTTACGCCGACGAGGAGGCGCGCGGCATCCCCGTCGACGCCCCGCACCGCAACTACAAGGACGCCAACCACAAGCCCGAACTCATCTGCGCGCTCACCGAGTTCGACGGCCTGTGCGGCTTCCGCGCCCCTCTCGAAGCCGCCGCCCTCCTGGACGGCCTGGGCGTCGACTCCCTGAAGCCGTACGTCGACCTCCTGCACGCGCACCCCGAGGACGCCGCCCTGCGCGAGGTCCTGACGGCCGTCCTGTCCGCCGACCGCGCGGAGATCGCCCGGACGGTCGCGGAGGCCACCGCCGCGTGCGAGCGCCTCGGCGGCGCCTACACGCCGTACGCGGAGATCGCCCGCGACTACCCCGGCGACCCCGGAGTCATCGCCGCGATGCTCCTCAACCACGTCCGCCTCCAGCCCGGCGAGGCGCTGTTCCTCGGCGCCGGCATCCCGCACGCGTACCTGAACGGCCTGGGCGTCGAGATCATGGCCAACTCCGACAACGTGCTGCGCTGCGGCCTGACCCCCAAGCACGTCGACGTCCCCGAACTCCTGCGGATCGTCCGCTTCGAGGCGACCGGCCCCGGCGTCCTGCGCCCCGAGGCGTCCCCGGACGGCGAGGAGGTCTACGACACCCCGATCGACGAGTTCCGGCTCTCCCGGTACGTCCTGCCCGAGGGCACGTCCGTCCACGACCTCACCCGCTCCGCCCCGCAGATCCTGCTCTGCACGGCCGGGACGGTCCGCGCGGGCGAGCACGAACTCGCCCCCGGGCAGTCGGTGTTCGTCGCGGCGGGCGAGAAGGCCGAGGTGAGCGGGGTGGGGACGCTGTTCCGGGCGACGGTCGTCGTCTGAGGCGCGGAGGCCTTCGGGCGGCTCTTCAGGTAGTCCGATCATCATGCCGGGGCTGTGGACAACTCCCGCGTCGCGGCCCCGGGATGCTGTAACAATGGCCCACCGGCAAAGGACCGGCAAAGCGCTGGACGGAAGACGAAGGGATCGGGCGAGCACATGAGCGCGTCAGGCGGCACCAAGGCGATCGTGGCGGCACTCGGCGCCAACCTCGCGATCGCGGTATCGAAGTTCGTGGCGTTCGCCTTCAGCGGCTCCTCGTCCATGCTCGCCGAGGGCGTGCACTCCCTCGCCGACTCCGGGAACCAGGCGCTGCTGCTCGTCGGCGGCAAGAAGGCGCAGCGCGAGGCGACCCCGCAGCACCCCTTCGGGTACGGGCGCGAGCGGTACATCTACGCCTTCCTCGTCTCCATCGTGCTCTTCTCCGTCGGCGGCATGTTCGCCGTCTACGAGGGCTACGAGAAGATCAGGCACCCGCACGAACTGGAGCACTGGTACTGGCCGGTGGGCGTCCTCGTCTTCGCGATCATCGCCGAGGGCTTCTCCTTCCGGACGGCCATCAAGGAGTCCAACGAACTGCGCGGCTCGCTCTCCTGGAAGGAGTTCGTCCGCCGCGCCAAGGCTCCTGAGCTGCCCGTCGTCCTCCTGGAGGACTTCGGCGCCCTCGTCGGCCTGATCCTCGCCCTCGGCGGCGTCGGCCTCTCCCTCGCCACCGGCGACGGCGTCTGGGACGGCATCGGCACCCTCTGCATCGGCATCCTCCTCGTCCTCATCGCCCTCGTCCTCGCCGCCGAGACCAAGTCCCTCCTCCTGGGCGAGGCCGCCGGCCTGGACGACGTCAAGAAGATCGAGTCCGCCATCGTCGACGGCGACACCGTCACCCGTGTCATCCACATGCGCACCCTCCACCTCGGCCCCGAGGAACTCCTCGTCGCCGCCAAGATCGCCGTCCAGCACGACGACACCGCCACCGAGGTCGCCGACGCCATCAACGCCGCCGAGTCCCGCATCCGCGAAGCCGTCCCGATCGCCCGCGTGATCTACCTCGAACCGGACATCTACAGCGAGTCGGAGGCCAAGAAGGGCGCCGACACAGAAGCAACTCCAGGCGGCCCTTCAACTTCTGCCGGTGGCCATTGAGCCGGGGAGTCACGCCGCCCTGTACCGGCGGGAAGGCGCCAACCCGGTGAACCTGCCTGAGCGGGCGCCCCGTTGTGCCGTCCGCTCCGCAGGCCCCCGTACACGCACCCCTCACCCCCACTCACCCGCAGCCGCCGTCTCCTTCCTCCGCCCAGCTGCGGGCAGCCGCGCCGCGCCCCACCCACCCGCAGCCGCCGTCTCCTCCTGCCACCCAGCTGCGGGTAGTCGTGCCGCGCCCCACCCGCCCGCAGGCGCGTCTCCTCCTCCGCCCGAGCTGCGGGCAGTCGTGCCTCCCCCAGTGCCCTAAGGGCCTGGGAGGTACCCCCATGGGGCGGCACGGGTGGGCGCAGCGGCACCCCGCAAGCGCGGGTGAGCGACAACCCCACCCACCCCAGCCACCCATCACACCCGCACCCGACCACACCCCAGCCCTCACGGAACCCGCGCTCACCCCCCTCACGGCACAGCGTTTCGTCGTCCGGACCCTCCCCGCGATCTTTTCCAGTGCGGCCCCCCCACCCCGTCCCCACCCACAACACCCCAGGTGAAGCGGTGGGCCCCGGTTCGTCGCCACCCCCGTACGCCCCTCGGGATCGGCTGGATCCGGTCGGAGGCGGGCTGGGCCGCCCCGGGCGGCCGGTGTAGCTTGGGGGACGAGCCAGACGTCGCTGCTGATGGCGGTCGGGCGGTCCGTGCAGGACCGTCCGAGGGAGAGAGGGCCTCCGACGGACTGCGCTGCGCGTACGCGGGCCTGCCCGTGTCCCCTCGGGATGTCCAGATGTCCCGGGGTGCCAGTCGTGCGCCGCCGCGCAGACCAGCCGTGTCCACCTCGCCCCGACTCCGAGGAGCAGCAGTTCCATGACTCAGGACTTCAAGGTCGCCGACCTCTCCCTGGCCGACTTCGGCCGCAAGGAGATCACCCTCGCCGAGCACGAGATGCCGGGCCTGATGGCGATCCGCAAGGAGTACGCCGAGACCCAGCCCCTCGCCGGCGCCCGCGTCACCGGCTCCCTGCACATGACCGTGCAGACCGCCGTCCTCATCGAGACGCTCGTCGCCCTCGGCGCCGAGGTCCGCTGGGCCTCCTGCAACATCTTCTCCACCCAGGACCACGCCGCCGCGGCCATCGCCGTCGGCCCGAACGGCACCGTCGACAACCCCCAGGGCGTCCCGGTCTTCGCCTGGAAGGGCGAGACCCTGGAGGAGTACTGGTGGTGCACCGAGCAGGCCCTGACCTGGGCGAACAGCCCCACCGGCGGCCCGAACATGATCCTCGACGACGGCGGTGACGCCACCCTCCTCGTCCACAAGGGCGTCGAGTACGAGAAGGACGGCAAGGTCCCCTCCGTCGACACCGCCGAGAACGACGAGCACCGCGTCATCCTCGAACTCCTGCACCGCACGATCTCCGACGGCTCCCAGAAGTGGACCCAGCTCGCCTCCGAGATCCGCGGCGTCACCGAGGAGACCACCACCGGCGTCCACCGCCTGTACGAGATGCAGCGCGACGGCGTCCTCCTCTTCCCGGCGATCAACGTCAACGACGCCGTCACCAAGTCGAAGTTCGACAACAAGTACGGCTGCCGCCACTCCCTGATCGACGGCATCAACCGCGCCACCGACGTCCTCATCGGCGGCAAGACCGCCGTCGTCTGCGGCTACGGCGACGTCGGCAAGGGCTGCGCCGAGTCCCTGCGCGGCCAGGGCGCCCGCGTCATCGTCACCGAGATCGACCCCATCTGCGCCCTCCAGGCCGCGATGGACGGCTACCAGGTCACGACCCTCGACGAGGTCGTCGACAAGGCCGACATCTTCATCACCACGACCGGCAACAAGGACATCATCATGGCCGCTGACATGGCCAAGATGAAGCACCAGGCCATCGTCGGGAACATCGGCCACTTCGACAACGAGATCGACATGGCCGGCCTCGCCAAGATCCCCGGCATCGTCAAGGACGAGGTCAAGCCCCAGGTCCACACCTGGAAGTTCGCCGACGGCAAGGTCCTCATCGTCCTCTCCGAGGGCCGCCTGCTGAACCTGGGCAACGCCACCGGCCACCCGTCCTTCGTGATGTCCAACTCCTTCGCGGACCAGACCCTGGCCCAGATCGAGCTGTTCGCCAAGCAGGAGGAGTACCCGGTCGGCGTCTACACGCTGCCCAAGCACCTCGACGAGAAGGTCGCCCGCCTCCACCTCGACGCCCTCGGCGTCAAGCTGACGACCCTCCGCCCCGAGCAGGCGTCGTACATCGGCGTCGAGGTCGAGGGCCCGTACAAGCCGGACCACTACCGCTACTGACCGGCGCCGGGTCCCCGACCCGCACTGAGACCGGCGGTACTTCAGAGGCAGGCCCCCGCACCCCCGTGCCGGGGGCCTGCCCCTTTCTTCCGGCCGGACCGCCCCCCGACGCCCCGACCAGCTCTGCCACGACCCAGGACCCCCATGCCCCGCGGCCGGTACTCGCTCCACGACCCGCACGACCACACTCCCCTCGGCGAGGAGCACTTCCAGTGCGCCCCCGGCCCCTCCGGCTGGCGCTACGTCGCCCAGCGGACCACCCCCGCCGGCGACCACAACGGCTCCGTGGACCTCGCGCTCGACGAACTCGGCCGCCCCATCCGCCTCGAACTCCACGCGGGCGGCTGGCAGATCCGCGCCGCCGCCCTCGACGGCGTCACCTGGGTCCGCACCGACCCCACCGGAGAACACGCCACCGAAGGCAACGCCCCCGCCCACGCCTTCACCGGCACCTCCCCGGCCTTCCTCGTCGCCACCGCCCGCCTGCTACGCCTCACGCCCGCCCCTTCCGCGACCCGGATCCGCCTCGTCACCTTCACCGACCCGGTCCTGGCACCCCGCACGACCGACCAGTCCTGGGCCTTGGTGAACAGCGAAACACACGCCACTGACAACGGCCCCCTGACCGTGGACGAATACCAGGTCACAGCCCTGGACACCGGCGAACAGCACACCGTCCACCTCGCCGGCGACGTCGTCCTGGCAGCCCCCGGCATCGAACTGGAGGACCTCGCCTCCCCGCCGTCGACGTTCGCCTGAGACGGGCGTCGGGGAACAGCGTCAGGCGGGCGGCGCGAACCCGGTCGACGGCCGCTCGGTAGGCGGCTGCGGCGCTTGGTAGGGCTGAACCACCGGCGCCGCGGGAGAAACGGCCCCGGGTGCCCCGTACGTGGAACCAGGCACCACGTACGGCGAAGCACCCGCCCCGCTCTGGAACGCCCGGCGGGCCTCCCGCGCCTGCCGCTCCTGCGCCACCGCCGCCAGATAGGTCCCCGGCGCCACCCCCTCAGGCGCGGGCGCACCCGTGCGCGCCACCAGGTCGTTCGCGAGGCGCTCCGCCATGCCCCAGCCGACCTGCGGGTCCAACTGGTGCGCGCGCGCCAGGTATTGCCGTATCGCCAGCCACAGAGTGTCCGGCACGGCGGACAGATCCAGCTCGGCGAAACGTCCCGCCAGAGCGGGCGGCGGAGGCGCCAGATAGCCCGCCCGCGCGACAGGCACCCGCTCCCGCACCACCAGCGTCCCCGCGAACACGTCCCCCAGCCGCCGCCCGCGCGCGGACACCAGCGAAGCGATCACGGCGACCGTCCCACCCGTCAGCAGAATCTCCACCACCCCGATCGCCCCGCGCACCAGCGCGTGCCGGAACCGGATCGGCCCCCCGTCGTCCCGCACCACCCGCAACCCGAACGCCAGCTTCCCGAGCGACCGCCCATGGCTCAGCGTCTCCACCGCGATCGGCACCCCCACCAGCACCAACAGGAACGAGGCGATCGACAGCGCCGTCTGCGCGGCATCGTCCAAAGAGGCCGTCGCCGCGATCAGCACGACGGACACGACGATGTAGAGCACCACGGCCACGACGAGGTCCAGAAGGACGGCCAGGGCCCTGCTGGGCAGTTTCGCGGGCCGTAGCTCCAACGCCACGGCCTCACCCGTCACCAGCTCGCTCACGCTCGCGCCCCTTCCCTGGTCTGCCCGGTGAACTGCAAGTCTGCCAAGCTGAACGTACTTCGCGCCCCAGTACGACAAGCTGACGAGGAGCACACACACCGATGGACCTCGACGTCTTCGTCTCCGCCCACCGCGCGGAGTGGGACCGTCTCGACGACCTCCTGCGCCGCCGCAGGCTCACCGGAGCCGAAGCCGACGAACTCGTCGCCCTCTACCAGCGCACGGCCACCCACCTCTCCCTGATCCAGTCCAGCGCCCCGGACCCCCAGCTGACCGGTCGGCTCAGCCAACTCGTCGCCCGCGCGCGGAGCACCGTCACAGGCACCCGCCGAGCCTCCTGGAAAGACGTCACCCGCTTCCTCACCCAGGGCTTCCCGGCAGCCGTCTACCGCTCCCGCCACTGGTGGGTCCCGACGGCACTGATCTCGACGGCGGTGTCGGTCCTCCTGGGTTGGTGGATAGGCACCCACCCGGACGTCCGGTCGAGCATCGTCGCCCCCACCCAACTGCGCGAACTCACCCGCCCCGGCGGCGAGTACGAGACGTACTACTCAAGCCACCCGGCGGCCTCCTTCGCCGCCCAGGTGTGGACGAACAACGCCCAGGCCGCCGCGATGTGCCTGGTCCTGGGCGTCTTCCTGGGCCTCCCGGTGCTCTGGATCCTCTTCGCGAACATGCTCAACCTCGGCGTTGGCTTCGGCCTCATGTCTTCCGCGGGCCGCCTCGACACGTTCCTCGGTCTGGTCCTCCCGCACGGCCTCCTCGAACTGACCGCGGTGTTCGTCGCGGCCGGTACGGGACTGCGCCTCGGCTGGACCGTCATCGACCCCGGCCCACGCACCCGCCGCGACGCCCTCGCCGAAGAGGGCCGCGCCGCCGTGGGCATGGCGATCGGTCTGGCCCTGGTCCTCTTCGTCTCCGGCGCCGTCGAAGGCTTCGTCACCCCCTCCGGCCTGCCCACCTGGGCCCGCATCACCATCGGTGTCGCCGCCGAGCTGATCTTCCTCGGGTACGTCTGGACCCTCGGTGGACGCGCGGTCCGAGCCGGCGAGACCGGTGACGTGGAGGCCGCCGAACGCAGCGCTCGTCTCCCTATGGCCGCCTGATGTGCAAACAGGCTTGCCGAGCTGTTAGTCTCCTCTTCGCCGCCGCAAGAACCGTTGACACGGGTCCTGCGCGGCGGTAGATTCGAACGGTTGCCTGGAACTGGATCTGATCCGGTCGGCAGTAAGTTAGTATCTACAACGTCTCCAGGAACTTCGATTCCAAGGTGAGACACCCCCCGATGAATTCGGAAAATGAACGGCCGGTCAGACCGGCCCGGAACTTCTGATAGAGTCGGAAACGCCGAAAGGGAAGCGCCCGAAGCGAAAGCGGAGAGCGAAGAACTGGAAAGCACCGAGGAAATCGGATCAGAAAAAGATCTGATAGAGTCGGAAACGCAAGAACGAAGGGAAGCCCGGAGGAAAGCCCGAGAGGGTGAGTACAAAGGAAGCGTCCGTTCCTTGAGAACTCAACAGCGTGCCAAAAATCAACGCCAGATTAGTTGATACCCCGTCCGCCCGGCTGTGAATGCCGGATGGATGAGGTTCCTTTGAAGAAATTACAG
>NZ_JBTYMC010000280.1:0-8766 GCF_054880855.1 Streptomyces sp. S6
AAACCGCCGGTCGTGGCGAGCACCCGGCTGCCGACGAGCGACGTGTCGACGCCCGCCCCGGCCTCGACGACCTCACCCGCGACCTCCTTGCCGAGGATCACGGGCAGCGGCGCGCCGCCCAGGGCCCCGCGCATCATGCCGGAGCGGACCTGGGTCTCCAGGAACTGGATGCCGACGGCGGCCACCCGGACCGTCACCTGGCCCCGGGCGGGGCGCGGGTCGGGTACCTCGGCCACGGTCAGCCGGTCCGGAGGACCGAAATCTTTCAGCAGGACGGCACGCACCTGTCCTCACTCCTTCTGGTGGATGATCGGGAACGGATCACTCGTCCGCGACGACGGGGACGAGCAGATGGCTGTCGAACCGGCCGCCGGTGCGGATGATGTGGTCGCCGGCGTTGCGGGTGACGCGGTGTCCGGGCAGGACGCCGGTGACGACATCGCCCGCCTGGACGACGACTTCGAGGCTTTCGCCCGGTTCGAAGAGCGTCGACGACGGCCAGATCTCGATGTCGAGGGCGACCGGGACACCGGGTTCGAGCAACTGCTCGCGGTTGTGCCGGTGCCAGGGCTGCCACGGTGTGGAGCGCTGCTCGTCCAGGGCCCGGTGGCTGGCCCGCAGCCAGTCGAGGGCGACGGGGCCGTTGTCGTACAGCGCGAAGAACGGGAACGGCACCTCCTGGCCCGAGGCGTCCCTCTTGCGCAGCGCGACGAAGACGTCGGCGTCGTCGGAGCCCCGGGCCTCCAGCCACAGCCGCAGCTTGGCGTGGCCGGTGAGCCGGGTGCGCTCGGTGAACTCGTAGCCGAACCGCGTCCCGCCGACCCCCTCGCCCTCCCGCACCGGGTAGCTCACCTCGGCCTCGGTCAGCGGCGGCTTGTCGACCAGGGTGCCCCGGGCCGCGTCCAGGTACAGCGGCACGTACTCGGTGCGGGCGACGGGCCACTCCCGCTCCGCCGCGACATAGCCGCTGTCCGCCCGTTCGCGCACCTCGGTGAGCACCTTCGGCCGCTCGGTCCAGCCGTTGTCCTCGCCCTTCAGCGCCCAGTCGAAGAACCGCAGCTGGCTGGCGACGTTCTCGGGCCGGTAGTAGTACTCCCAGGTCTTGCGGCCGTGCACCTCCAGCCACTTGTCGGCCGAGGAGATGCGCTTGAAGCCCTCCAGGGTGCCCCGGCCGTGCAGGCCCTGGTTGGACCAGCTCGCGACGACGTACGCGGGCACCTCGACGTTCTCCAGGACCGCCCTTTTGGCGTCCCAGTACGCGTCGTCGAAGGGGTGCTCGGCGGCGAGGCGCTCCAGGTCCTCGACGCGGGTGGAGGAGTAGCCGAGGCTGTGCCGGGCGAACACCTCCATGAACCCGGTCTCCGGGATGCCGCCGTGGTAGGCGATGTCCCGGTAGAAGTCGGTCAGGCCCTCCCACGGGTTGATGGCGGCCAGGTGCGGCGGCCTGGTGGCAGCCACCCGCCACTGGGCGATGCTCAGGTACGAGACACCGGACAGGCCGACCTTGCCGCTGGACCAGTCACGGGTGCCGGCCCACTCGATCGCGTCGTGGAAGTCCTGCGCCTCCTGTTCCGAGGCGAGGGTGAAGTCGCCGGGGGTGCTCCAGGTGCCGCGCGGGTCGACGTAGACCACCGCGTAGCCGTGGCCGCACCAGAACAGCGGGTCCGGGGCCTCGATCGCCGCGTACGGGGAGACCCAGGACGGGTCGACGCCGCTGGCGGCGCTGCGGCTGGGGGCGGTGCTGCGGCCGCCGTGCTTGCCGTAGGGGCCCCAGGAGATCAGCACGGGCAGCGGCGCCGCGCCGGGGTCGGCGGGCCGGTGCACGTCGGCGTACAGGACGCCGCCGTCCCGGACCGGGATCTCGACGTCGCGGTCGATGCGCATCCCGTCGGCGACCCGGGAACCCGGCGCGAATCCCGGGTAGTTGCCGTCGGCGAGCGGGTTGGGCTCACGGAAGTGCAGGTTCGGGTGGGTCAGGGGGTGCTTGTCGGTGCTCACGGGGTCTCCTTGTCGGAAGGTCGGCCGTCAGGAGCGGTTCTCGGCGAGGCGTGGCAGGACGAGTGCCGACGCCGCGCCGAGGACCACGAAGGCCGCGGCCACCAGGAAGGCCAGGCCGTAGCCGGAGACCAGGTTGTCCGGGCTGGGCTGAGCGGCACCGGAGAGCGACTGGATACGGCTCGTCGCGACGGTGGTGAGGATGGCGAGGCCGAGGGCGCCGCCGATCTGCCGTGAGGTGTTGAGCAGCCCGGAGACCACTCCGGCGTCGGCGGGCGTGACCCCGGAGGTGGCGGCCATGGCGACGGGGGTGAAGACCAGCCCGACACCGAGCGCCATCAGCATCCCGGGCGCGGCGACCATCAGCACGAAGTCGCTGTGCGGACCGAGCTGGGACTGCCACACGAAGCCGGCGAGCGCGCTGAGGGCACCGGCCAGGATGAGCGGACGGGTACCAGCCCTGGAGATGAGCCGGGAGCTGAGCCGCGCCCCGGCCATCACCATCACGGTGTGCGGCAGGAAGGCCAGTCCGGCCCGGACGGGGCTGTAGCCGCGCACGTTCTGCAGATACAGCGAGACGAAGTACCACATCGACAGGAACGCGGCGTTCGTCATCATCCCCACCAGGTTGCCGCCGGCCACCGAGCGGCCGCGCAGCAGACCGAGCCGGATCAGCGGCACCTCGGCGACGCGCTCCTCGACGAGGCAGAACAGCCCGAGCAGCACCAGGCCGATGACCAGCGGCGGCCAGACGTGCGGTGAAGTCCAGCCGTACGACGCGGTGTTGACGATGCCGTACACGAGGGCGAGGAGGGAGAGGGTGACGGTGGCGGCGCCCAGGACGTCGAGCCGGCGCGGTCCTTCGCCGCGCCGGTGGTCGAGATGGCGCAGACAGCCGGCGATGAGCGCGATGCCGATGGGGATGTTGACCAGGAGGATCCAGCGCCAGGACAGATAGCCGGTGAGCAGCCCGCCGGCGATGGAGCCGACCGCGCCGGCGCCGCCCGCCACCGCGCTCCACAGGCCCAGCGCAGAGGCCCGTTTCGGCCCTTCGGGGAAGGTGGTGGTGAGCAGGGAGAGGGTGATCGGCGACAGGAGGGCGGCGCCGACGCCCTGCACGACACGGGCGACGATCAGGACGCCGGGGCTGCCCGCGAGGCCGCCGACCAGGCTCGCCGCGGTGAACACGGCGATGCCGGCGATGTAGACGCGTTTGCGGCCGAGCAGGTCGCCGGCCCGTCCGCCGAGCATCAGGAAGCCGGCGAAGGCGAGCGTGTAGGCGTTCACGACCCATTGCAGGCCGGTGTCGCTGAAGCCGAGGCCGGTCTGGATGGACGGCAACGCGACGTTCACGATGGACACGTCGAGCAGGACCATGAACTGGCCGAGGCAGGCGAGGGTGACGATCACCCAGGGTGGTGCGGTGCGGTCCGGGGACCGGCGGGTGCCGGGTGCCTCGGTGGCCGCGCCGCCGCCACTCGTGCCGTCCTGGGCCCCTAAGTGGGTCACGGCCGCTACCCCTTCTTCTCGATCGCTTCGGCGAAGGCCGCCAAAGACGTGGCCAGACGCTTGATGTCGGTGGTGCTCCAGTCCTCCATCAGCTCGGCCACGACGGCGGCGCGGGCCTGCCAGAGCTTGCGGACGGCCTGCTTGCCGGCCCGGCTGACGGACACCAACTGGGCGCGGGCGTCCGCAGGGTCGGGCTCGCGGACGATGAAGCCGCGGCTCTCCAGTCGTTTGGCGGGCGGGGTGAGCGTGGACTTGTCGACCTCCATCAGGTCCGCGAGGACCGACAGCCGCACGGGTGCGTGCTGGGAGATCTGGGCGAGCAGCGTGTAGTCCCCGAGGGACAGTTCGAGACCGGAGGCCGCCATGATGCGGCGCCGCGCCGCCGTGGAGAACATCCAGTTCCCCACCACGGCAAGGGCCGATGCCACCTCGCCGGTGACCTCGCGCTGCTCGTCCGGTCCCTCTGACGGCGTGGCTGACGTGTGTTCCATGTCCGGCACCGATCCCGCTTGGTTGGTTGTGGCAAACCAACTATTACCCGGCGGTCCGGTCCCTGGCAAGTGCGTTCTTGCTCGATCCGGCCTCCAGCCGACTGCGAGCCAGGCTTGCGAGCGTCGCCGTACCGCAGTCGACATCAGCCCGCGAGGTGCACAGTGGAATTCGGAGTGACCTTCTTCCCGACCGTGGGTCCCGCCGACAAGGACGGCGCGACCTACTACGACGAGGCACTGTCCGTGGCCGAGCGCGCCGACGCGCTCGGCTACCAGCACGTGAAGATCGTCGAGCACTACTTCTTCCGGTACGGCGGCTACAGCCCCGACCCGGTCACCTTCCTGGCCGCCGCGGCCGCCCGCACCCGCCGCATCCGGCTGATCACCGGCACCGTGCTGCCCGCGTTCACCCACCCCGTCAAGCTCGCGGGCAAGCTCGCCATGCTGGACAACCTCTCGCACGGCCGGCTGGAGGTGGGCTTCGGACGGGCCTTCCTGCCCGACGAGTTCGCCGCCTTCGGCGTGTCCATCGACGACAGCCGCGCCCTGTTCGAGGAGAACGTGGAAGCGATCCGCCGCCTGTGGACCGAGGAGGACGTGGTCTGGGAAGGGCGCTTCCACAAGTTCGGCCCCGTCACCCTCCAGCCGCGCCCGGTGCAACGGCCGCACCCGCCGACCCATGTCGCCACCGCCATGAGCCTCGAATCCTGCGAGTCCGCGGGGCGTGCCGGCCACCACCTGCTGCTCGTGCCCGCGGCCTCGTCCGTCGAGAAGGCCCAGGAGATGCTCGGCGCCTACCGGGCGGCGCGCGCCGAAGCCGGCCACGAGGGGCCGGGCCGCGTGCAGTTCAGCTACCCCACCTACGTCGCCGAGGACGGCGACGAGGCACGCCGGCTGGCCCGCACGGACGACGAGGCGTACAACGAGCGCATGGCCGAGGCCGTCTCCGCGTGGGGGCGCGTCTCCAGCAGCGCCTACCCGGGCTACGAACGGATGCTGGAGGCCACCCGCGCCTACGACTTCGACAAGAAGCTGGCGGCGGACAAGCTGCTGGCCGGGTCGCCGGCCGAGGTCCGCGCCCAGATCGAGCGCATCCAGGGCTGGTTCGGCCCGGACATCACCCTCAGCCTGACCATCCACTCCGGACTGCTGCCCGTGGAGGTCGCCGAGCGCTCGACGGAGCTGTTCGCACGGCAGGTGGCGCCGCACTTCGCCCCGCAGGCCCGATGACCGGGCCGGTGCGCACCGTCACCGTGGTCGGCGCGGGCACCATCGGTCTGGCCTGGACCATGTTGTTCCTCGCCCGCGGCCTCGACGTACGGCTCAGCACCGGCCGGGCCGACGCAGGGCGCGCGGTGCGGGAGGCGGTGGAGCTGTTCGCCCCGTCGCTGCCCGCTTTGCCCGCCGACCCGGCCCGGCTGCTGGACCGGCTCACGATCGAGCCGGACGTGGCGAAGGCGGTCACCGGGACCGATCTGGTGCAGGAGAACGTGCGCGAGCAACTCGCCCTGAAACAGGAGGTGTTCGCCGAGGTCGAGCGGGCCGCCCCGGACCACGTGCTGCTGCTGTCGTCGTCCTCGTCGCTGTCCGCGGACGCGCTGGGCGCCACCCTCGACGACCCCTCGGGGCTGCTGGTCGGCCACCCGTTCAACCCGGCCCATCTGATGCCGCTGGTGGAACTGGTCCCGGGCACCCGCACCCGGCCGGACGCCGTCGAGCGGGCCGCCGTGTTCTACCGGTCCCTGGGCAAGGTGCCGGTCGCACTGCGCCGCCCCCTGGCCGGCACCCCCGCGAACCGGCTGCAGTCGGCGCTGCTGCGGGAGGCCGTGCACCTGGTGGCCGAGGGGTACCTCACGGCCGAGGAGGTCGACACCGTGGTGACCGGCTCGCTCGGACTGCGCTGGGGGGCGGTCGGCCCGTTCCAGGCGTTCCACCTGGGCGGCGGTCCCGGGGGCCTCAGACGGATGCTGGGCGCCGTCGGGGACCGGCTGGCCGCCGAGTGGGAGCACCTCGGCACACCCGGGCTCACCGACGACGTCGTACGGACGCTCGCCGAGCAGACCGAGCGGGCGTACGGACAGGACGCCGACGCCTACCGGCGGCTGGCCGCGGCGCGGGACGTGCGCCAAGGGGCCGTCCTCGCCGCGCTGCGGACCGGCGAGGACACCGGGAGGGCCGACCCGTGACCGGCGGCATCACCGATACGGTGCGGGGCGTCGACGCCGACAGCTTCCGGGCGGCCCTGGCCCGGTTCGCCAGCGGGGTGGTCGTCGTCACCGCGCGCGACGTGCTGGGGGCGCCGCACGGCTTCACGGCGAGTTCCTTCTGCTCGGTGTCGCTGCGGCCGCCGCTCGTGCTCGTCTGCCTGGCCGAGACCGCCACGTCGTACGACACGTTCACCCGGGCCACCGACTGCGGGATCAGCATCCTCGCCCACGACCAGACGGCCGTCGCGCGACGGTTCGCCACCCGGGGCGCCGACAAGTTCACGGACGGCGCCTTCGAGACGCTGCCCAACGGCGCACCGGCCGTGCGCGGCGCCCTGGCCGCGCTCGCCTGCCGGATCCGGGAGCGGCACACCGCGGGCGACCACATGATCCTCGTGGCGGAGGTCACCCACACCGGGGAGGGCGACGGGCGCCCGATGCTCTACTTCGACGGCGCCTTCCGCGAACTGGCGCCCTGACGACGCGTCAGCCTCCCCGCGAGCGGCTCTCGATCACCGCTCTAGGAGGCCGAAACAGACTCTTCTCCGTACCACGCACCACCCGAGTGGTTTCACGCACCACCTCACCATCAGCACCTCACCCGGAAGAGGCACCTCATGCGCAGCATCGTCACCCGCACCGGCGTCGTCGCCGCCACCGCCGTACTCGCCCTGACGGGCCTGGGCGCCACCGCCGCGTCCGCGGCCACCACCACCGCCGACGTCCCGGCCGCCGCCGCGACGTACGCCAGCCTGGCCGGCGAGTGGCAGGGCTCCGGCACCGCCGGCCCCAACCCGGTCCAGCCGCACTTCTTCTTCTACGGCAACGGCACCCTGAAGATGGTTCCGGAGGACAACGCCTACCTCGCCACCGGCACCTGGAAGGAGAGCGGCTCCTCGTTCACCTTCCACCTGGAGCACCCGATCTACAACTCCGCCGGCACCGTCGTCTCCTACGTCAAGGCCGACCAGACCGGCACCCTCAACGGTGACACCTGGTCCTCGACCGGCACCTCGGGCCGCTACGACACCCAGGGCAACCTCATCGAGACGTTCACCGTCACCCTGACGGCCCACCGCGTCTGACCCCCGCCCGGCGAATACCCCCGATGCCACCCGGCACGGGGGTCTTCGCCGTTCGCGGGCGCTCGACGGGTTCCTGTGGTGTGGTTCCGGTCAGGGGAGGGCCGATTGACGTTCCCCGGCTTCGGACGCGGAGCGGTGGCATCCGGCACGCGGTTCCCCTCGCCCCCGCCGCCCGAGACTTCCCGTCGACGCCGATCGGCCGCGAGCCCTCAGCCGTGCGGCACCACCGCCACCGCGCACCCGGTGCGCTCGATGACCGCGTGGGTGACGGGGCCCGTGCGGTGGCCGAGGCGGTGGCCCACGACGAGGAGGCTCGCGTCGGTCGCGGTGCGGACGACGGCGCTGGTGGGCCTGTCCTCGACGACGGTCTCCAGGACGGGGACGTCGGGGTACTTGTCGCGCCAGGGGGCGAGGACGGCCTTGAGGAAGCCCAGCCACTCCTCGGCCAGGGCGGAGCGGGGGAGGAACGCGGTGTCTCCCGAGCCGTGGGCGTTCGCGCCGGGCGGGTACCAGGCGTGCACGGCGCGCAGGCGGGCCTGCCTCAGTTGCGCCGCCTCGAAGGCGAACTCGATGACGTCGTCGCAGGGGTCGGCGATGTCGACGGCGAGGACGACGTCGCGGTAGTCCGTGTACGTCGAGGCGGTGCCGTCGGGCTCCGGGACGTGCTCGTCGGGCGCGTCCGCGTCGGAGCGCACCAGCACGACCGGGCCCGTCGCCTTCGCCACCACCCCCAGGGCCACCGACCCCACCACGAACCCGGTGAACGCGCCCAGTCCGTGCGACCCCAGCACCAGCGGCCGTGCCCGCTCCGCCTCCCGCACGAGGGCGGTGGTCGCCGGGCCCGCCACCATTTCGTCGCTCAGCGGCAGTCCGGGACACGCGGCCCGCACCCGCCGCTCGGCCCGCTCCAGCGCACGGCGGGCCAGTTGACGCTGTGCGGCTCCGGCGAGGACGGTGTCCCGCTGCCGCGTGTACCGGTTCCAGGCGTGCACCAGACGCAGCGGCCGGCCTCGCCGTACCGCCTCCCGCGCCGCCCAGTGCGCGGCGGCCATGCTCTCGTCGGAACCGTCGACCCCGACGACCACGGGCTGTTCCATCACGACACCTCCAGCCGGAAGACCTGCTCTGCGCCCCCAGCGTCGCGCGCCCCCACGTGCGCGGTAAGGGGCCCACCGGGGCCCCGGCGGGGGCCGTCCGGCCTCTGTGAGCCGGACGTCCGGCGCCGGAACCTGGAAACAGGAACCCACGAGTGCGAGGGAGGATCGGACATGAAGCCCGTGAAGGTCGGTGCTCTGATGACCCGTGAGGTCGTCACCGCCGGGTACGGCACACCGTTCAAGGAAGTGGTGCGGCTGCTCGACGAGCACCGCGTCAGCGGCCTCCCGGTGGTCGAGGACGACGGCACCGTGCTCGGCGTCGTCTCCGGAACCGACCTCCTCCCGCACCAGACCGCCCGGCCGGGCCGCCGCCACCTCGGGG
>NZ_JBTYMC010000281.1:0-8755 GCF_054880855.1 Streptomyces sp. S6
GCAACGCGCTGCGCGCCGCCCGCGCCACCGGGGCCGGGCCCGAGGACCGGGTCCTGGTCCTCGGGCCCGGCACGATCGGCCTGCTCACCGCCCTGTTCCTGCGGGCCCAGGGCGCCGAGGTGCACCTCCTGGGCGTCACCCCCGACTCCCTCTCCTTCGCCCGCTCCCTCGGCTTCACCCACGTCTGGCAGTCCGTCCCCGACCTGCCGTACGACGCCGTCGTGGACGCCTCCACCGCCGTCGAACTCCCCGCCCGCGCACTGGAGTCGGTCGAGCCTTCGGGGAAGCTCGTGTACATCGGGCTGGCCCGTGAGCCGAGCCTCGTCGACACCCGGACCCTCGTGCTCAAGGACGTCACCGCGACCGGCATCCTGTCCGCCTCACCCGGCCTCGACGCCGCGATCCGCGCCTACGCGGCGGGAGTTGTCGACCCGAGGCCGCTCGTCGCGGCGACCGTGGGGCTGGGGGAGGTGGGTGCCGTTCTCGCGGGGGAGCGGCCCGAAGGATGCCTTCCCGGGCCCAAGGTGCTGGTGGATCCGGCGAGTTGACCTGACCTTTCGGCCACTTTGTGGCGCGTGCGGCGTTTCCGCGCCACCTCTGTTTCTACAGTGTTGTAGATTTTGCCTCGGGTTTACCGGGGTGGGCCCGGGCCCGGGGACAGAGAGCGAGGTGGCCCATGTCCGTCGACATGACGAAGGGTCAGCGGATCAGCCTGAGCAAGTCGGACGGCGGGGCGCTGACGTCCGTACGGATGGGGCTGGGGTGGCAGGCGGCGCAGCGGAAGGGGTTCCTGGCCAAGCTCGCGGGACCCAAGGAGATCGACCTCGACGCGTCGGCGCTGCTGTTCGTGGACGGTCAGCTCTCGGACGTGGTGTTCTTCCAGCACCTGACCAGCGACGACGGCTCGGTGCGGCACCTCGGGGACAACCTCACCGGGGGCAGCGGCGCCGGTGGGGACGACGAGGTCGTGCTCGTGGACCTCGGGCGGGTGCCGGGGCGGGTCGACCAGATCGTGTTCACCGTCAACTCGTTCACCGGGCAGACGTTCGCCGAGGTGGAGAACGCGTTCTGCCGGGTCGTCGACGAGACCACCGGCAAGGAACTCGCCCGCTACACGCTCAGCGGGGGCGGCCCGTACACCGCGCAGATCATGGCCAAGCTGCGCCGGGCGGCGGGTGGCTGGCAGGTCGAGGCGATCGGTGAGCCGGCCACCGGGCGCACGTTCCAGGACCTGCTGCCGGCCGTCTCCGCGCACCTGTGACGCACGCCGGCCGGCGAGGGCGCGCGGTCGCTCCCTCGCCGGCCGGATCGCAAGTCGTGCTTCAGTCCCGGGAGTTGCCGAACAGCAGGCGGTAACCGATCAGCAGGACCAGGGAGCCCGCGATGGCCGCGCCCCAGGTGTAGAGGTCGAAGAAGTCCTTCACCACCGGCCGGTCGAGGAACCTGGCGGAGAGCCAGCCGCCGATGAAGGCGCCCGCGATACCGATGAGGGTGGTGCCGATGAGGCCGCCCGGGTCACGGCCGGGCAGCAGGATCTTGGCGATCGCTCCGGCGAACAGGCCCAGGATGACCCAGCTGATGATGCCCACGTTGTCGACCTCCGTCGGGGCCGGCGGACGGTCGTGCCGCCGGTTTTTCAGGTTTGCTTTGTTGCGCAATCTTATGAACTTCGCTGGTGGTCCGGCCAGGGATTCCGGCCTCTTGGTGTCGCCTCGTCGAGGTTCTGTCACGAGATCAGCACATTGCGGACCCCCCGCTGTTCACGGGCTTGCGATGTCGAAGCCGTACCGCAGGGGCTGTTCGGTGACGGAGTGGTCCAGCCGGTAGAC
The DNA here is from genome assembly GCF_054880855.1 of Streptomyces sp. S6. Classification (NCBI taxonomy): domain Bacteria; kingdom Bacillati; phylum Actinomycetota; class Actinomycetes; order Kitasatosporales; family Streptomycetaceae; genus Streptomyces; species Streptomyces sp. S6. Next base: position 1,830 of record NZ_JBTYMC010000281.1, read on the forward strand.
GTACACCGCCTCCACCCGGACGCCGCTTCGGGGTGTCTCCGGCTCGCAGGGGTACGTCACTTGGAGCACCCGGGGTCGTCCGGCGACCCGCATGAGCAGTCCGTCCGCCGGGCCGCCTTCGAGCACGGCGGTCTCCAGGTCTGTCGCGATGATCGCATCCATGCGAATAGTTTAAGGGTTGCGCAACTATTTAAGTATGGTGCGTGTCATACCTGAGGAGGAGCCGGGAAACCCCGGCTCGTGCCGTCGCAGCAGGGGCAAGTGCCCGTAGCGGCACGATGCCCGGGACGGGCACCGAGGGCGAACCTGTCGAGGTCCCGCACCTCGACCTGGAGAGAACCCTTCCCGTGGCTACCTTTCTCTACCGCATCGGCCGCACGGCCTTCCACCGCCGACGGCTGGTGGCGCTGCTGTGGGTCGTCCTGCTCGGCGGCCTCGCCGTGGGCGCGCTGAAGGCCCCCGCCGCCGCCGACGACGGCACCTCGTTCATGCCCGGCATCGAGGCGCAGAAGGCGTTCGACCTGATCGGCGAACGCTTCCCGGGCCGCGACTCCGACGGCGCCGACGCACGCGTCGTGTTCGTCGCACCGCACGGCGGGAAGGTCACCGACAGCGGCAACAGAGCCGCGATCGACCGGCTGGTCACCGAGTCCGCAGGGCTCCCCGAGGTCGAGTCCGCCGTCGGCCCCTTCGCCGCCGGAGCCGTCAGCGAGGACGCGACGACGGCGTACGCGCAGATCACCTACAAGGTGAAGGCCGCCGACCTCACCGACGCCGACAAGAGCGCCCTGGAGAAGGTGATCGGCGAGGCGCGCGGCGCCGGGCTGACCGTCGAGGCCGGCGGCACCGCGCTCTCCTCCCAGCCCGCTGCCGGCGGTGCCTCCGAAGGGATCGGCGTCGCGGTCGCCGCCGTCGTCCTGCTCCTCACCTTCGGCTCCCTCGCGGCGGCCGGACTGCCGCTGCTCACCGCGCTGGTCGGGATCGGCGTCAGCATGGCGGCGATCACGGCGGTCGGCGGCCTCTTCGGGCTGACGGCCACCACCGGCACACTCGCCACGATGCTCGGCCTCGCCGTCGGCATCGACTACGCGCTGTTCGTCGTCTCCCGCTACCGCGAGGAACACGCGGCCGGCAAGCAGCCCGCCGAGGCCGCCGGGACCGCCGTCGGCACGGCCGGCAGCGCCGTCGTCTTCGCCGGTCTCACCGTCGTCATCGCGCTCGCCGGGCTGTCGGTCGTCGGCGTACCGATGCTGACGAAGATGGGGCTGTGCGCGGCCGGCGCGGTGGTCGTCGGGGTGCTGGTCGCGCTGACGCTCGTCCCCGCGCTGCTCGGCATGTGGCCGAACGCGACGCTCTCGCGCAAGGTCCGCCGGGGCCGGGTGCGGCAGGGGGCCAGGGAGAACGGCGGCTCGCGGTGGGCGCGGTTCGTGCTGCGGCGCCCGCTGCCGGTGCTGCTCGCCTGCGTCGCCGGGCTCGGGGCCGTCGCGATCCCGGCCACGGACCTCGAACTCGGCATGCCGGGCGCGGAGTCGAAGCCGGTGTCGACGACCGAGCGGCGTGCGTACGACGACCTCGCGGAGGGGTTCGGGCCCGGATTCAACGGGCCGCTGACCGTCGTCGTCGACGCGCGGGGCCTGGCCGACGCGCAGGGGGCCGCCGCCGCGATCGCCGCGCGGATCAAGGGCACCGAGGGGGTCGTCTCGGTCTCCGCGCCGCGCTTCGACCAGGCCGGTGACACGGCTCTGTTCTCCGCCGTGCCGTCGACCGGGCCCAGCGACGAGGCCACCAAGAACCTCGTCCAGCACATCCGCGCCGAGCGGCCGGCGACGGAGCGTCAAACCGGCGCGACCTTCGAGGTGACCGGGTCGACCGCGATGAACATCGACGTCGCGCAGAGCCTCCAGGACGCGCTCGTGCCCTACCTCGCGGTCGTCGTCGGACTCGCGCTGGTCCTCCTGCTGCTGGTGTTCCGGTCCGTCCTCGTGCCGGTCAAGGCGGCGATCGGGTTCCTGCTGTCGGTGCTCGCCTCGCTCGGCGCGGTCGTCGCCGTCTTCCAGTGGGGGTGGGGTGCCTCGCTCATCGGCGTCGAGCAGACCGGGCCGGTCATGAGCCTCATGCCGGTCTTCCTCGTCGGGATCGTCTTCGGACTCGCCATGGACTACGAGGTGTTCCTCGTCGCCCGCATGCGCGAGGCGTACACCCACGGCGAGTCCGCGACGTCCGCCGTCGTCAGCGGGTTCCGGCACAGCGCGCGGGTCGTGGCCGCCGCCGCCGTCATCATGATCGCCGTGTTCTCCGGGTTCGTCGGCGCGGGCGAGGCCATGATCAAGACGATCGGCTTCGGGCTCGCCGTCGCCGTCCTCTTCGACGCGTTCGTGGTCCGCATGGCCCTGGTGCCGGCCGTACTGGCACTGCTGGGGGAGCGGGCCTGGTGGCTGCCGGGGTGGCTCGGGCGGGTCCTGCCCGAGGTGGATGTGGAGGGGACGGGGCTGCGGGGCGGGGAGTCCGAGCAGGCGCGGGAGGGGGAGGCGGTGCGGGTGTGAGTACCGAGGGGTACGGGGGTGTGGCCCGGAAGGTGTACGGGATCGTGGCCCGGAAGTCGTACGGGGCGAGCCCCCTTGTGAGCCCGATGAACGGTCCCGGTGGGCGCGGGCAACGGTCCCCTACCTCTCAGGTCTGACACCATGACCCCCTGCTGACCGACCCCTCCGGAGCCCCGCCCGTGAACCCCTCCCGGCGCCCCCACACCCCCACCGCCGACCTCTGGCTGATGGCGGCGGTCATCGTGGCCGGCGTCAGCCACAGCGCGCTGAGCGTCGGGCTGCGGTTCGGGGCGCCGCACCTGCTGCCCGCCGCGATTCTCGCCACCGTCGCCGGGGTCGTTCTGCCCTGGCGGCACCAACGGCCCCTCGCGGTCGTCGCGTTCACCACGGCGTGCGCGATGGGCCAGGGGCTGCTGGGGCTGCTGGTCACCCCGCTGCTGACGGCCCCGCTGATCGTCGCGCTCTACTCCGTCGGCGTCCGCGAGGAGGCCAGGATCCGGCGCGGCGCGGCCGTCGTCGCGGGGACCGGCATGCTGGCCACGGGCATCGTGCCGGCCCTGAGGCGGCACGAGTTCGTCCTCACCCTCGTCAACCCTGTCGCCTGGGCCCTCCTGCCGGTCGCGTTCGGCGGCTACGTCCAGGTCCGCCGCGCCCTCGCCGCCTCCCGCGCCGAACAGCTCGAACGCGCCCGCGAGGAGGAGGCGCACCGGCGGGTCATCGAGGAGCGGATGCGCATCGCCCGCGAGCTGCACGACGTCGTCGCCCACCACCTCGCCCTCGCCAATGCCCAGGCCGGCACCGCCGCCCACCTGGCGCGCGGCAACCCCGAGCAGGCGTTCGCGATCCTCGACCAGCTCGCCGGGACGACGGCGTCGGCGCTGCGCGAGCTGAAGGCCACCGTGGGCGTCCTGCGCCAGGAGTCCGACGACGAGAACCTCGTCCCGGCACCGGGCCTCGCCCGCCTCCCCGACCTCACGGCGTCCTGCGCGGCGGCCGGGACCCGGGTGCGCGTCGAGGTCGACGGAGAGGTGCGCGAGCTGTCCCCCGCCGTCGACCTCACCGCGTACCGCATCGTCCAGGAGGCCCTCACCAACGTCACGAAACACGCCGCCGGCCCCGACGCGGAGGTCCGGCTCGCCTACACCGGCCGGCACCTCACCCTGACCGTCCGCAGCGCCCTCGGCCCCGCCGCGCCCGCCGCCGGACGCGGCTACGGCCTCATCGGCATGCGGGAACGCGCCCTCGCCGTCGGCGGCATCTTCCACGCCGGACGGCAGCCGGGCGGCACGTTCGAAGTCGCCTGCACGCTTCCCCTGCACCACCACGACCCCGACGAAGGCGCCACCCCATGACCACCCGTGTCCTCCTCGCCGACGACCAGGCCCTCCTGCGCGCCACCTTCCGCATCCTCGTCGACTCCGACCCCGGCATGACGGTCGTCGCCGAAGCCGCGGACGGCCGCGAGGCCGTCGACCTCACCCGCGAACACACCCCCGACGTCGTCGTCATGGACATCCGCATGCCCGGCACGGACGGGCTCGCGGCGACGGCGGAGATCTGCGCGGACGAGACGCTCGCCGCGACGCACGTCCTGATCCTCACCACCTTCGAGGACGACGAGAACGTGGCCCGCGCGCTGCGGGCGGGGGCCGGGGGGTTCCTCGGCAAGGACGTCGGCGCGGACGTCCTGCTCGCCGGGATCCGCACGGTCGCCGCGGGGGAGTCCCTCCTGTCCCCGGCCGCCACCCGCTCCCTCGTCACCCGCTTCCTCGCCACCCCCGACCCCGCCGAGGCCCTCGCCCCGCCCGCTCTCCTCGCCACCCTCACCGACCGGGAACGCGAGGTGATGGCCCTCGCGGCGCTCGGCGGGTCGAACACGGAGATCGCCGAGCGGCTCGTCCTCAGCCAGCTGACCGTCCGCAGCCACATCCAGCGCGCGATGACGAAGCTGCACGCCCGCGACCGGGCTCAACTCGTCGTCATCGCCTATCAGTCGGGGCTGGTGGAGGCGCTGCCGCGCTGATCCGTACAGCGGGGAGGGCGGTCATCGAGGCGATGATGATTCTTCCCTCCGCGGTGTGGGCCGGGACCGGTGGCGGCCCGGCTGCGGAACTGCCGTTGCGCATGTTCGCCCGCCCGTTCGCCCGTTCATCCGCCCGGGTGATCCCCTCGACAGCGGCGCCACCCGGCGTGAGGGTGGCGCGTTGGGGTTCCGTGACACCAGTGCAGTGACGGTTCTGCAACTGGGCCGCCGATCGGCTTCCGACCCCGGTTCTCTGGTGTCACGCTCGCGAACACGCAGGTCACGGTATGGAGAGTTACAACGTGTGGACATGTGCCGAGACCCCCGGGACCTTGCCCGCGCCCCGGCGCGGCCGACCGGTCGACGGAGGTCTGCTCGGCCGGGAGGCGGAACTGACCCAACTGCGCGCGGCGCTCGCGGGACACCGGCTGGTGACGGTGACGGGCGCGGCGGGGATGGGCAAGAGCAGGCTGGCCAGGGCGGGGGTGGAGGCGGGGGCCGTGGTGTGGGTGGGGGAGAGGGAGGGCGGGGGCGGTGGGCTGGCGGAACGGGTGGCGCGGGCGGTACGGGCGGTCGTACGAGCCGACAGTCCGACAGATGCCGCTGTCGGACTGCGCCCCCAGCGCACGCCGGATCACGTACGGAGCCCGGAACCCCGGCGCACCGCGGACCCCGCCCCCACCGACCCCGTCTCCGCCCTCCACACCCTCCCGCACCCCCTCCTCGTCCTCGACGGCGTCGACCCCGTCCACGCCGAGTGCGTCGGCCTCGTACAGGGCCTCCTCATGGCGATCCCGGCGCTGAAGGTCCTCGTCACCGCGCGCCGTGCCCTCGGCCTCGGGGAGGAACACGTGCTGAGGCTGGGCGCGTTGGAGCTGGCGGGCCCGGCCGTGGAACTGTTCCTCGAACGGGGCCGCAGTGCGACGGGACGTGAACTGCGGTACAGGGACGACGACTTGGCGGCGGCCGAGCGGATCTGCCGACTCCTCGAAGGCGTCCCCCTCGCCATCGAACTCGCCGCCGGACAGCTCACCCGGCACTCCGTCACCGACCTCGCCGCCCGCCTCGAACGCGACCAGTGCTGGCTCGCCGCCCCCCACCCCGGCCCGCGCAGACACCGCTCCCTGCGGGACGCGGTCGGCGCCGGATACCGGCTGTGCGAACGGGAGTCGAGGATCGTGTGGGCACGCGCCAGCGTCTTCGCGGGCTCCTTCACCGAGTCGACGGCCGTCTTCCTCTGCTCGGGCTCCGGCGTCGAACCCCACCAAGTCCCGGGACTGCTCGCCCAGTTGGCGGCGTCGGGCGTACTGGAGACGCTGGGCGAGCCGGGCGGCGTACGGCCCTCCCGCTACCGGATGACGCGCGCCGCACGCGACTTCGGCGCCGAACGACTGCGTGAGGCGGGCGAGTCGACGGTCGCCCACGACCGGCACGCCCTGCACTACCGCCGGGTCGCGGCCGTCGCGGAGAACCTCTGGGCGGGCGGCCGGCAGCGGCAGGCCGTCCGGCTCGTCCGCGAGGAGTACGACGACCTGACGGCGCTCGTCCGCCGGGCCCGCTCCCGCCCCGGACACGCCGAGGCGGCGCTGGAGACGGTCGCCAGCCTCTGGTTCTGGTGGGCCGTCCACGGCCACGCGGCCCAGGGGCACGCCCACCTGCGCCTCCTGCTGCCGCTGGTCGAGCCCGACAGCCCCGTCCTGCCGCGCGCCCTCTGGCTCACGGCCTGGCTCGGCACCGGGGATCCCGAGCAGGCCCGGGAACTCCTGGGCCGGGCCTGGACCGGCGCGGTCCTCGTGGGGGACGACGCGACGGTCGGCCGGATCGCCCACGTCGAAGGGGTGCTGGCCTGGCGGGACCGCTCCTTCGGAGTCGCCGAGTCCTGCTTCGCGCAGGCCGCCGACCTGATCCCGCCGGACGCCCCCGGCGGTCCCTCACCGGCGGTCAGCCTCGCGGCGCTGGCGATCGTCCAGTCCTACCGGTCACCCCGCACGGCCCGGCGCACCGCCCACCGCGCGCTCTGCGTCCCCGACGCGGCGGCCGACTCCTGGGCCAACCTCATCGCCCGCTACGCCCTCGCCGTCATCGACCACCCCACACATCCGTCCCGCACCTGGCACCGGGCACGCCGGGCGCTCGCCACGATCGACACCCGCATCGATGCTCCGCAGGGGACGGCGGCGTTGCTGAGGCTGATCGCGGATGTGGAGTGCGGGAGGGAGGGGGACGGGGGGGGGGGGGGGGGGGGGCGTTGGTGCCGAGTGGGTTTGCGCGGGAGGGGGGGCGGGAGGGGTGGGGGGGGGGGTGGGGGGCTTGGACCGGGGGCGGGGGGCGCGGGGCGCGGGGCGCGGGGCGCGGGGCGC
>NZ_JBTYMC010000282.1:0-8749 GCF_054880855.1 Streptomyces sp. S6
CGGCCGGTGCCGGCGGCGGCGGCGGGGGTGTGCCGATGCGGGGAGCGACGTGGCGGGCGGCGCGAATCATGGCGTCGCCTGTGGTGGCGAGGCCCATCGCGTGGTGCCACGCGTCCTGGGCATGCTCAAGGGCAAGCTGTGGCTGTGCGGCTGCGGGGGCTGTGTGGATCTCCGAGAGCGCCCGGCGGATACGGGTGATGTGGGCCAGGTGCTGGCGGACGTAGTCCAGTTCGAGTGAGCCGCCCCGCAGCGGACCGGCGAGGTGGTCGGTGGAGGTGGTCACGGCGGTGATGCCATCGAGCAGGGCGGGGGCGTGGGCGAGGTAGACGTCCACGGCGTCCTGGGCACGCGCGTCGCGCAGCGACATGGCGGTGCCGCGTGCGGCTTCGGCGAGCGGGTGCCCGGTGTAGGTGGAGGAGACGGCCTGCCAGGACGTGGCGGTGTGCTGGAGTTCGACGGTCGCGTGGGCGAGCAGGCTGACGCGGGCGTCCCAGACGTTACGGGTCCGGGCGGGCAGGAGAGTGCGGTGGATCTTGTCGGCGGCCTGGTGCGGGTCGGAGGGCAGGACGAGCGGGCCGGGGCCGGGGATCGGATCGTCCTGGGAGATGAATGGCGTGGTGGGAAGAACAGCGACGGCGACGGTCAGGGCCTGGGAGCCCGCTTCCTGGAGAACGGCCACGTCGTGACCGGGCCCGGTCAGGCGTGCGGCGCGTACCGCACGGTTGCCGAGTGCCGTGGCGTCGTCCGGCCCGCTGGTCCACAGAATGCCGGCCAACAGTTCCCGTTCGAGCCAGTTCAGGGGGACGGGGTCGGTGGCCCAGTCTCCGGGCAGTGCGTCGGCGATGCCGGCGGTGTAGGCGGTGAACACCTGCTCGCGGCGGGCCGCCTCGCCCGGGTTGCGCAGGAAGAAGAGGTGGTCCTCCCACGCACGGCCGTACTGCTCGACGAGGTGGGCGTTATGGGGCAGCTGGTCGACGAGGACGGTGAACAAGGGGGCCGGGGTGTGCGGGCCAGGCTCAAGGACGGCCTCGGCCGGCAGGTCGCCGGGCAGACGGGGGACGAGGATGTACGTGCCCGAGGCCAGAGAGGGGGTGGCGATGAGCTGAGTACCGTCCGGCATGGTCAGCAGCGCCGCAGGGACCGTCGCGTCGGCCAGCACGGGGTCCGATGTCCTCAGGCTGGGTCGCTCGGCGTCGGGGACGGGAGAGGCGGTCCAGCCCAGGCTCTCGGCGAGAGCGGCGGTGAACAGATACAGGTCGGAAGACTGCGAAGACATGGAAACGTTTCTTCTCGGCGGGGAAGAGGGGCGCGGGTGCTGTGGGGGCGTCTCACCTGCCGCGCCGGGTGGGACTGACGACCGGGACCGGTGCCGGTGCGGGGGCTGGCGCGGGGCGAGACGCGGAGGTCTTCGCCGAGGGCGGTGGTGTGCCGATGCGGTCGGTGACGTGGCGGGCGGCGCGGATCATGGCCTCGCCGGAGGCGGCGAGGCTGACGGCGTGGGGCCACATCTCGGCGTTGCGTTCCTCGACGAGAATCGGCTGCTCGGCGGCGGGTGCCTGCCGGATGCGCTTGTCCCATTCACGCCTGAGGCGGGTGGCGTTGCGCAGGTTCTCCCGGACGTGCTCCAGGACACGCAGATCACCTGCGGTCGGCCCGGCGAGGCGGTCGGCGCCGGTGGTCACGGCGGCGATGCCGTCGAGCGTGGCGGGGGCGTGGGCGAGGTAGGTCTCGACGGCCTTCCAGGCGCGGGCGTCACGCAGGACCGCTCCGGCACCGGGATCGTGGACGGCGTAGTAGGTGTCACCGACGGCGTTCCAGGAGTCGAGGGCCTGACGGAGTTCGACCGTGGCGTGGGCCAGGACGCCGGTGCGGGCGGAGAAGACCCCCTGGTCCCAGGCCGGCAGGAGGTCGGAGCGGATGCTGTGTGCCGCGGCTTCGGCATCGGTGGTCAGGGAGAGCGGCGCCGGGCCCGGGACCGGGCTGTCGGGGGTGATGCGCAGGCGGGACGGGAGGAAGGTGACGGCGGTCATGTCCCGGTAGGGGCCCGCGTCCTGGACGAGCAGGACGCGGTGACGCGGCCCGGTCAGCAGCGCGGCACGCGCCGCCGACGCGGCGGCCTTGCGCCCGACGTCCGGCCCGGTGGCCCACACGGTGGGGAAGAGCCGTTGGTGAGCGTAGGAGTCGAGGTCCAGGACCGTGGCGCTCCACTCGCCCGGGAGCGTGGCGGCGACCGTCTCCGCGTAGGAGGCGAAGACGTCGTCGAGGCGTGCCGCCTCGGCGGGTTCCAGCGCTGTCCGTGCACGGGTGAGGTGGTCCTCCCAGCCGGACAGGAACATCCGGAAGCGGTCCGCGGCGTGCTCAGGAGTCGCCGCGCCGTTGAGGAGGACGACGGACGGCTCCCGCTCCTGCATGGCCGCCGTTGTATTGGCGGGCAGGTCGGTGGGGCGCAGTGGACCGACGAGGTAGCGGTGGGCGTCCGGGTCGGTGCGTGGGACGACGATGAACTCGGTGCCGCCCGGGGTGGTCAGCAGCGCCGCTTCCGGCGCCTGCTCCAGGGCCTCGTGCAGACGGGTGCCGAAGCCCCACAGCGCGTGTCCGTCCGGCCGTACCGGGGTGGCGGTCCAGCCCAGTTGGTCGGCGAGGGCGGTCGCGAAACGGGTGAGGTCAGAATCCATGGAATGTCCCTTCGACACAGCCAGGTTCCGGGGATCGGGCGGTTTGGCCTTGCCGGAGAGCGGTGATAGAGGCGTCAGCGCGAGCGGTGCGCGGCAGAAGAGGCGGACGCAGCCGGGGCCGGCGGAGTAGCAGCGGGGGCACCGTGCTGCCCAGCGGCGGACCGGGCCACAGCCGCCTGGACACGTTCCGGGCGAGCAGGCTGGTCGGCGCCGATCCGGTCCGTCAGGTGATCAGCGGCCCGCGCCAACGCCGCGCCGCTGTAGCCGAGTTCGTCGGCGTAGCGCCAGCCATCGGAGTTACGGATCTCAAGGGCCCGTTCCTCGTAGAGCTTCCGGGACCCGGGCATGGAGCCCTCCATGAGGGCGATGACCTGGTCCCACTGGTGGCGGAGCGTGTCTGCCCGCTTCAGGGCGGACTCGACGTCCCACAGGCTGCGCAGGTCGGCGCTGATCGGACCGTCGAGGTAGTCGGCCGGCCTCGCGGCGGCCCGGACGCCGGCGAGGACTTCGGGGCCGTGGGCCAGGAAGGTCTCGACGTGCTCCCAGGCGGCGGCGTCCCGGGCCGCTTTCGTGCGGACGTAGCCCGCTTCACCGACAGGTTGGCCGTTTCCCTCGCGGTACGGGTCGGAGATCGCGTCCCACTGGGCCGAAGCCTGCATGATGCCGTCGGCGGCGGAGGCCAGGGCCTGGACGCGTAGCCGCCATGCCGCCCGCGCGTCGCCGCCGTGCGACTGGTGGTCAGGAACGGCGGAGAAACCAGGAGTGGCGGACATGATCGTTTCTCATCTCTGTATAGGGGCTTCACCGCGAACGCGGCAGTGCGTGCGCGCCGGACGGCGGGGGTGGAGCTGGAGTGTCGCGGGAACTCGGAGAAGTTCCCCTGGCCGTCGCCACCGGTGAACGGCGGACCGCTGCCGTCGCTCGGTGCGACCGGCTGCGGATCTCGTGATCGACGTTCTCGACGACGAGATGAAGCTCCTCACCGAGGTCGGCCAGCCGGGAAGCGAGGGCGTCCAGCTCAAACGCGCTGCTTCGGGCACCGTGGGTGCGGCACCACTCAGAGGCCGTTTCGAGGATCTGATGCAGGTGAGCCACCGCGCCGACGTCCCCTGTGACGGCCTCGTCGAACAGGCCGGTGAACTCCTCGGTCCGGGCCGTGGCGAGCCGGTCGTTCCCGTCGGCGGCCGATGCGCGGCTGTCCGGACCTGCGGACTGGAGGGGTGTCGGACGGCCCCGGTGCGGGGCATCGTTCTGCGCGCCTTCGGACGGAACACCGGGGGCGAGCCCGGAACGGGAGGCTGCGCCCCCGCGCGGAACCACTGCCGTCACTCCCCATGGCGCACAGAAACTGAAAAACCGTCAGCCAGGCTGAACGCGGCGCTGTCTGTCTCCATGGCCTTGGGTTCCTGTGGGCTCTCGCTGGCTGTTTGACCTGGCGGCGCAGGCCGCGCGGGGGCTTCACTCCGGGGGGTGAGAGATCCGACGTTCCGTCGGGATTCCTGAAGCTCGGTCGGTATCCCGGTGGACTCCAGGCCGCAGCAGACGCGCTGACAGAGGTGCTCGCGGGCGGCGACTTCCAGCCGGGCGCGTCCCGTAGGGGCGGCCATCGGACCGTCGGACGGGTAAGCGGCGAGCGGCAAGGACAGGTTCGTGCTCGGCTGGTCGCCGGGAAGGACCTCCGGAGCGTCAACGCTGTTCGTGGTGAGGCGAGGGACGAAGGGGTGGGTCGGCATAACGGGGACTCCGTGAGGTACAGGCTGACACCAGGGGCCGGTCCGGCGGGCCGGGTCGATACGTCTGCTGGCTCGGCGGTCGGTGTGGGGTGCGCAGCGCGGGCCGTATCCGCATCGGCGCGGGAGGCGCCGATGCGGATACGGGAGCCGCAGTGGGGTGTGGCCGGTTCGCTCGGCAGTGCGGAGGCAGTGAGGGCTGTCCGCAGTGAAGCGTTCCTGAGACCTGAGGTGCTACGTGCGACGGGGGTGCCGGCCGGGCGAGGGCGGAGCCGGAGGTGCGTGTGGGCTGCTGGGGCCCGCTGGGTGAATGTGCCGAGGCCCGGGTCGGCCACCGTGTCCTTGGGCGGGAAGCGCCCGGCCCTGCGGCGTGAACTCCATGATCACGAACCTGGTGTGAGTGCTGCCGTCGGGAGCGTGCTACGTGGATCCCGAGCGTTTGAAGACCCCTTCGGTTTCCAGCCTTTCCCCGTCGGGATCGGTGAGAGTGGTGCAGATGACCAGCTGCCACTCGCCTGCGGCGGGGACGGGGCCCGGAGGGTGACCACCGTGTTCGTTGTAGGCGGCTATGAGCTGTTCGCAGGCGGCGATGTCGTCTGTGGTGAGTGTGCGGTGATCGATGAAGGAGCAGGTCATAGGTTGTTGCCTGCCTGGTGGTTTGCCCCCATACGGGCGTCGGTGTCGAACAGTCGGCGTTCGGCGGGGTGCAGGAGGTGCTGGGTGATGAAGGAGCGTCCGGCGACCTTCCACAGTCCGCGTCCCTTGGTGAGGGCGGAGACGGCCTGGGTTTCGACGCCGGTCAGGCCCAGGAGGGAGGCTGCGGCGGCGAGTTGGTCGGGTTCCTGGCGGTAGATGATTCGCGTGGAGCAGTCGGCGAGGAGGCCCTCGGCGAGGACCCGGCCGCGTGATCCGGCGTCGCCCGCCGAGAGGAGGTCGGACAGCCGGTGGATGATCATCAAGTTGGCGATACCCAGGCCCCGGGAGAGCTTCCACTGGGCCTGCATCCGCTCCAGCAGCCCGACATGGCGCATGACCCGCCACGCCTCGTCGTAGATCACCCACCGCCGCCCGCCGGAAGGGTCGGCGAGCGCGGCCTCCATCCATGCCGAAGCGCAGGTCATCGCCAGCACGAGGGCGGTGTCGTCACCGGCACCGCCCAGGCGGGAGAGGTCGATGGTCAGCATCGGCGTCGCCGGGTCGAAGACGACCGTGGAGGGCGCGTCGAACATGCCCGACAGGTCGCCGTGTACGAGTCGGCGCAGGGCGTGGGCGAGGTCGTCGGCTCCGGCCGGGACGTTCCCGCCGAGGGCCTGCTCCAGGCGGTGCGGGGTGCTCAGGGCGGCGGCGATGTCGCCGAGCAGCGGCACCCTCCCGCCGTACGCGGCGTCCGCGACGACGAGGTCGAGGGCGACGTCGAGCACGGTGTGCTCGGCCGGCCGCAGGTCCCGCTTCAGCACCGTACGGGCCAGACCGGCGACCAGAAGGAGGCGGCGCTTGCGGACCTCGGCCGCCCAGTCCTCCGGTGCGACGGTGGCGGGGCGGGCGGGGGCGTCGAGGGGGTTGAGGCGTCCGGGCAGACCGGGACCGAGCGCGATGCTCTGCCCGCCCAACGCCTGCGCGACCGCCGTCCATTCACCCTTCGGATCGCAGGGGACGTAGACGCGGTAGCCGTGCGCGATGGCCCGCGTCGCGATGGACTTCGCCAACGCGGACTTGCCCATGCCGATGATCCCGGCGAGGACGGCGTTGGGGTTGGTGAAGCCCTCGATCCGCCCGCTGGCATACAGCGCGAAGGGGTCGTAGCAGAACGCCGCCTCGGCGTGGACGTCGCGGCCGATGAAGATCCCCTCGGCGCCCAGGCCGCCCTCGGCGAGGAACGGATAGGCGCCGGACGCGGTCGCGGTGGTCATCCGGTGTGAGGGCAGCCGCACCTTCCCGCCCCGGGCGGAGGCGGGCCCGGGACGTCCGGACAGCGGGTAGGTGGGCCGCAGTTCGGGGTCGTGAGTGGTCTCGGCGCGGTGCTTCGCCGGGGCTGCGGCGCGGCGGGCCTGGCGGCGGGCGGCTGCGAAACCGGCGCGGGCGGCTCGCTGCTGGGCGCGTGTGCTCTTGCTGGGGACGAACAGGTGGGAGGCGCTGGCGCGGGTGCGGGGCATGAACGGTGTCTCCAGAGGGACGGCGGTCAGTGGCGGATGAGGCCGGTGAACGGCGCGTGCAGGTCGGCCGGGGTGGTGCGGCGGCGGACCAGGCGGGCGGTGCGCTGGTGGCGCTGACAGATGGTCAGCTCCGGTGCCCCTTCGGGCAGACCCGCCCGGCACTGTTCACGGTCCGGCACCTCACCGGAGTGAGGCCGGGGGGCTGCGTGGTAGGCGGCGTGGAGGTGGTCGGCGGTCTGCCAGATCCGGGTACGGGCGGCACGGAGCTGGTCGCCTTCGATCGCTATGAGCCGGCTGGTGCGGGCGGTGTGGGCGTCGAGGAGGCCGTACAGCGAGACGAGGTGGGCGTGCAGGGCGTCCAGTTCGGCGCGGGTGGTGACGAGGGGGCCGCCCGGCACGTTGAGCGCGCGGTGGAAGTCCAGCGCGGCGGTGGCGAAGGGGACGAAGTCCTGTCCGGGCGGGTCGGCGGTACGGGACACAGGGGTGTTCTTTCGCGAGGCAGGGTGTCAGGCGGAGAGCGCGAGCGGCAGGGCGGCGGCGGTGAACGCCTCGGCCTGCTGCCAGGTGAGCGGCCGAAGGTCGAGCTGGGCGCCGACGGCCGCGGTCTCCACGGCCGCGCAGGCGGAACGCAGTTCCTCCTCGGAGTCGGCGGAGACGGTCAGCAGACCGGTCAGGGCGACGTCCGCGTGGCCCGCGATGAGCTGGCGCTCACGGGACTTGATGTCCTGGTACTCGATCGCGTCCGCCTCGGAGTCGACCTGCCCGCGCCGGGCCCGCTCGGCGGCATCCGCGATCACGCTGGCCTTCTTTCGCTGGACGTCGCGCAGCGCGGAGTCCAGCGCCTTCGGCTCGTACGACAGCGACAGCGTGCGCCGGATGCCGGCGGTGAACAGGAGCTGGTGCAGGAAGCCCGCCGACGTCTCGATGCGCGGCCAGTTCTCCACCCAGTACGTGGCGTGCGCGGCCGAGTCGGTCGCGATGTGGTCTGCCTTCTCCACCACCACGACCGGCCCGGCGGCAGCCGCTTCGGCCTCGGGACGGCCGCCGGAGGACCAGCGGTCCAGCGCGGTGAGGGACTTGGGGTCGTACGCCGTCCGCACGACGGCCGCGATCTCGCGCGCGGTGAGCCAGCCGGCCGGGTTGAGACCGGCGGTCCGCGCGGCCTGGTCGAAGGTCGAGGTCAGCTGCGCCAGGACACTGAAAGCCCCGGCGAGGCCGCCGCCGGCCTGGTTGATCAGCCGCCTGGCGGCCTTGGCGTCCAGCGACACCGCGACATACGCCTCGTGCGGCGCCGCCGCCGGACCCGCGCTCTCGATCAGCTCGCCGTAGACCGCACCGGCCAGCGGCGTGTCGGGCCGCCCGTGCTCCTGCCAGTACCGGCGCAGCGCGTCCCCGGAGTCCGGGACGGTGCGCTCGATCACCTGGATGCGGGCGACGTGGCCGGTGCGGGCGAGCGCGGCCAGCGCGCGTCCCCAGCCGCTGACGTTGGCGTTCTGGGTGCCCGGGTCGAGCAGCGCGTAGGCGCGGGAGGAGACCTTGACGACGGCGGTCAGGGTGCCGGTGTGGGGGTTGTGGACCGCGCCGTAGCGGCGGTCGGGGGCGGTGACCACGCGCAGGCCGGCCGCCGTGCCGGGCAGGTGGAGGAGCCCCTCGCGGACCGGGCGGCGGGAGGGCCGGGCGAGCCACACCAACTGGCCCCGCATCCGGCGCGAGGCATACCGGGCGACGATCGGAACCCAGTCGGCCAGGGCCCGGCCGCGGTGGCGGAGGAGGACGAGGAGGACGACGGACGCCCAGAGGGGGACGAGTTCGAGCGCGCCGACCACGCCGCGCGCGATGATCACGGCGAGCAGGAGCAGGCCGGTGAGGCCGGTGACGGTCAGTTGCGGCGCGGTCAGGCCGAGGAGGATGCCGCGCCTGCTGCGGTGCGGGAACTTCACGGTGGCCGGGGTGACGTCGGCCTGGGGCTGGTCGGGCATGGCGGTTCCAGACGGTGGGAGCGGGCGGATGATCGGGGGTCCGGGGGCGGGCCGCAGAAGCGGCCCGCCCCCGGATGCGGTGGGTCAGGACCCGGAGGACGGCGGGTTGGGGTACACCCAGTGCGGCGGGGTCGGGGAACCCGTTGCCGACGGCCCTGCGGCGGACGGCGGCGGCATGGAGCCGCTGGCGGGCGGAGGGGCGAGCCGGCCCA
>NZ_JBTYMC010000283.1:0-8742 GCF_054880855.1 Streptomyces sp. S6
ACCCGATGATCGAGTTGATCGAAAGAGGCGCCCTACAGCAGGTCGGTACGGGCGAAGGCGATCCGTTCGAGTCGTACTTCTCCGGGAACACGATCCAGATCTGTCCCGTCGTCGTCCGCCTCGGCCGGGGCCTGAGCAACGCCGAGATCGCCGGCGAGCTGTTCATGAGCGTCGCGACCGTCAAGTCCCACGTCTCCCGGATCCTCGCCCGGCTCGGCCTCAACAACCGGGTCCAGATCGCGCTGCTCGCCTACGACGCGGGGCTGCTCGACGGGGACGAGTGACGCGCACCGCACGCCGGGCACTTCGCGGAGCCGCCGTGCGTTGTGCGGGTGACAGGAGGGGAGCGGCATGGGTGACGTGGTCGATCTGTGGGGGTCGGGCGAGCGGGGTGTCGTCGACCTGACGAACCTCGGCGAGGAGTTCCGGCGCGACCCGCATCCGGTGTACGCGCGGCTGCGCGAGCGGGGTCCGGTGCACCGGGTACGGCTCGGCGGGATGGCCGGCTCCTGGGAGACGTGGCTGGTCGTCGGGTACGACGAGGCGCGCGCCGCGCTCGCCGACGGCAGGCTGGCCAAGGACCAGCGCGGGCTCGAAGCGGGCGATCCCGACGAGGCGGTGATAGGCCGTCACCTCCTCGGCAGCGACCCGCCGGAGCACACCCGCCTGCGTTCCCTCGTCACCCGGGCGTTCACCGCGCGCCGCGTGCAGAGCCTCGCCCCGAGGGTTCAGGAGATCACCGACGGCCTGCTCGACGCGATGATCCCGCGCGGGCGTGCCGACCTCGTCGACGCGTTCTCCTTCCCGCTGCCCATCACCGTCATCTGTGAACTCCTCGGCGTCCCCGAACTGGACCGTGCGGCGTTCCGCGCGATGTCCACCGAGGTCGTCGCGCCCAGCGCGCCCGGCACCGGCCCGGAGGCGTTCGCCCGCCTCGGCGGCTACCTGACCGAGCTGATCGAGGACAAGCGCTCCAGCCGGCCGACGGACGACCTGCTGAGCGACCTGATCCGCACCACCGCCGAGGACGGCGACCGGCTCTCCTCCGCCGAACTGCGCGGCATGGCCTTCCTGTTGCTCATCGCGGGCCACGAGACGACCGTCAACCTGATCACCAACGCCGTCCACACCCTCCTCACCCACCCCGAGCACCTCGCCGCCCTGCGCGCCGACCCCGGCCTCCTGGACGGCGTCGTCGAGGAGACGCTGCGCTGGGAGGGCCCGGTGGAGAACGCGACGTTCCGGTTCGCCGCCGAGCCCCTGGAGATCGGCGGCGTCGCCATCGCGCAGAGCGCCTCGGTGGTGATCGGCCTCGCCGCGCCCGACCGCGACCCCGCGCGCTTCCCCGACCCCGACCGCTTCGACCCCCGCCGCGACACCCGGGGCCACCTCGCCTTCGGCCACGGCATCCACTACTGCCTCGGCGCACCGCTGGCCCGCCTGGAGGCCCGCACGGCGATCGCGGCCCTCCTGGAGCGCGCCCCGGGCCTCGCCCTCGACGGACCGCCGGGGGAGTGGCTGCCGGGGATGCTGGTCCGGGGGGTGCGGAGGCTGCCGGTGCGGTGGTGAGACGGGTGAGCGAGCCTGGAAAACCGGTCGGACGGTCTGTGAAGCTGACGCTTGTTCGCATTTATGCGCGCGCCGTCCCCACCCTCCGCTACGCGTGCGCCCCCGCGATCTCCACCAGATGCACTGGTCTGCGCTCCCGCAGCGACAGAGCGCACGCCTCGGCGATCCGCAGCGCCTGAAGCGCCTCACGGCCGTCACAGGGGTTCGCGCGCTCACCCCGGACCACTTCGACGAACGCGATCAGCTCGGCCTCGTAGGACGGCGCGAAACGCTCCAGGAAGCCGCTCCACGGCTTGTCCGCGGCGGGCGGCCCGGTCGGCTCGGTCGACGCGATGGGCGTGCGGTCGTCCAGGCCGACGACGATCTGGTCCAGCTCACCCGCCAGCTCCATCCGGACGTCGTACCCGGCGCCGTTCATCCGCGTCGCCGTGGCCGTGGCCAGCGTGCCGCCCTCCAGGGTCAGCACCGCCGCCGCCGTGTCGACGTCGCCCGCCGCACGGAACATCGGCGGCCCGGCGTCCGAACCCGTGGCGTACACCTGGGTCACCTCGCGCCCGGTCACCCAGCGCAGCGCGTCGTAGTCGTGCATCAGGTCGTCCCGGAAGATCCCGCCGGACACCGGCAGCCAGTCGGCGGGCGGCGGGATCTGGTCCGACGTCACCGTCCGCACCGTGTGCAGCCGTCCGAGGCGGCCCGCGTGGACGGCCTCGCGGGCGCCCAGGTAGCCGGTGTCGAAGCGCCGCTGGAAGCCCATCTGGAGCACCGTCCCGGCCGCCTCCACCTCGGCGAGCGCGTGCAGGGTGCCCGGCAGGTCGAGGGCGATCGGCTTCTCGCAGAAGACCGGCAGCCCCGCGCGCGCGGCCCGGCCGATCAGCTCCGCGTGCGCCGCCGTGGACGCGGTGATCACCACGGCGTCCACACCCCAGCGGAAGATCTCGTCGACCCCGGGCGCCGCCGTCTCCCCGAGGCGCAGCGCCAGATCCTGCGCCCGCGCGGGGTTCGCGTCCGTCAGGATCAGAGAGCCGACCTCGCGGTGCCGCCTCAAGGTGTTCGCATGAATCGTGCCGATGCGGCCCGTCCCGATGACGCCGATACGCATGAGGACAAAGTGAGGTCGGTGACGGTTCCCTGTCAATCCGCATGTCCGGACAATCTGACCGCACACCTTTCCGTCCACGGACCCCGGGGCTACGCTCGGGCCGTGCCGAAACCAGATGTGGACCCGACCGTGCAGCTCGAACTCCGCGTGGACAGAAGTTCCCCGGTGCCGCTGTACTTCCAGCTCTCCCAGCAGCTGGAGGCGGCCATCGAGCACGGCGCGCTCACCCCCGGCAGCCTCCTCGGCAACGAGATCGAACTCGCCGGGCGCCTCGGCCTGTCCCGCCCGACCGTCCGCCAGGCCATCCAGTCCCTCGTCGACAAGGGACTCCTCGTACGCCGCCGGGGCGTCGGCACCCAGGTCGTGCACAGCCAGGTCAAACGGCCCCTCGAACTGAGCAGCCTCTACGACGACCTGGAGTCGGCCGGCCAGCGCCCCGCGACGACCGTCCTGGTCAACACCGCCGTCCCGGCCACCGCCGAGGTCGCCGCCGCGCTCGCCGTCGCCGAGGGCAGCGAGGTCCAGCGCGTGGAGCGGCTGCGCCTCGCGCACGGCGAGCCGATGGCCTACCTCTGCAACCACCTGCCCGCAGGACTCCTCGACCTCGACACCGGCCAGCTGGAGGCCACCGGTCTCTACCGGCTGATGCGCGCCGCCGGGATCACCCTGCACAGCGCCCGCCAGTCCATCGGCGCCCGCGCGGCGACCGCCCCCGAGGCCGAGCGCCTCGCCGAACCCGAGGGCGCCCCGCTGCTCACCATGCAGCGCACCACCTTCGACGACACCGGCCGCGCGGTCGAGTTCGGCGACCACATCTACCGTCCGACGCGCTACTCCTTCGAGTTCCAGCTCCTCGTGCGGTCCTGAGGGGGCCGCAGAACGGCCGTGAGGCCCGCGCGGGACGACGGTCCGCGCGGGCTTTTTCGTGTGCCCCGCGCGCGTGTCTGGAAGGCTGAAAAGTCCCAATGTCCGGACAATGCGACCGAGTCGCGGTCCCCAGTCACGCCTCGCGTGCACCGTGTGTTCGATACTGGGGCGTTTGCGTCCGATGAGCGGTCACCCGGCACGGACGGACGACAGCGCACGGTCAAGACAGCAAGACGGCAAGAAGGGCACGGCCTCGTGGCACGGTTTCGGACCTGGGCAGGGATCGCGGTGGCGGGGGCGCTGTGCGTGTCCCTCGCGGGATGCAGCAGCACCGGCGGCAAGCGCGCCGAGGACGCCCGCAAGGCGGCGTCGGCCCAGGGTCGGGCGGCGGTGGACACGCCCCGCTGGACCTTCGCGATGATCACCCACTCCGGCGACGGGGACACCTTCTGGGACATCGTCCAGAGCGGCGCCAAGCAGGCCGCCGTCAAGGACAACATCAACTTCCTGTACTCCCACGACGACGAGGCCCAGCAGCAGGCCCAGCTCGTCGACGCCGCCGTCGACAAGAAGGTCGACGGCATCATCGTCACCCTCGCCAAACCGGACGCCATGAAAGCCGCCGTCGCGCGCGCGGTGAAGGCCGGCATCCCCGTGATCACCGTCAACTCCGGCTCTGCCGAGTCCGAGGCGTTCGGCGCGCTCGCCCACATCGGGCAGGACGAGACCGTCGCCGGCGAGGCCGTCGGCGAGGAACTGAACAAACGGGGCAAGAAGAAGGCCGTCTGCGTCCTGCACGAACAGGGCAACGTCGGCCACGAACAGCGCTGCGCGGGCGTCGCCAAGACGTTCACCGGGAGCGTCCAGAACCTGTACGTCACCGGCACCAACATGCCCGACGTGCAGTCCGCCATCGAGGCCAAGCTCCAGGCCGACACCGGCGTCGACGCCGTCGTCACCCTCGGCGCTCCTTACGCCGACACCGCCGTCAAGGCGAAGCAGGGCGCGGGCAGCAAGGCCGAGATCGACACCTTCGACCTCAACGCCAAGGTCGCGGCGGGCCTCTCGAACGGCTCCCTCGGCTTCGCCGTCGACCAGCAGCCCTACCTCCAGGGCTACGAGGCCGTCGACCTGCTGTGGCTCCACCGGTACAACGACGACGTCCTCGGCGGCGGCAAGCCCGTCCTGACCGGCCCCCAGATCATCACCAAGGACCAGGCGGCCCGGCTCGCCCAGTACACCGAGCGGGGCACCCGATGACCGGCGCGACCGACGAACGCCTGCTGGAGACCTCACCGCTGCGCCGGCTCCTCGGCCGCCCCGAACTGGGCTCCGTCGTCGGCGCGATCGCCGTGTTCCTGTTCTTCGCGGTGACCGCCGACAGCTTCCTGCGCGCCGCCAGCCTGTCGACCGTCCTGTACGCGTCCTCGACGATCGGCATCATGGCCGTCCCCGTCGCCCTGCTGATGATCGGCGGCGAGTTCGATCTGTCCGCCGGTGTCATGGTGACGTCGTCCGCATTGATCTCGTCCATGTTCAGCTACCAGATGACCGCGAACGTCTGGGTCGGCGTCGGAGTGTCGCTGCTGACGACGCTGGCGATCGGCGCCTTCAACGGGTACGTCCTCACCCGCACCGGGCTGCCCAGCTTCATCGTCACGCTCGGCACGTTCCTCATGTTGACCGGGTTGAATCTCGGGTTGACCAAGTTGATCGACGACACGGTGTCCACCAAGAGCATCGCGGACATGGAGGGGTTCCCCTCCGCGCACGACCTCTTCGCCTCCACCTTCACCGTCGGCGGCGTCGACTTCAAGGTCACCATCCTGTGGTGGTTCGCCCTCGTCGCCCTCGCCTCCTGGATCCTGCTGCGCACCCGCGCGGGCAACTGGATCTTCGCCGTCGGCGGGAACCAGGACGCGGCCCGCGCGGTGGGTGTCCCGGTCGTCCGCACGAAGATCGGCCTCTATATGGGCGTCGCCTTCGGAGCGTGGATCTCCGGTCAACACCTGCTGTTCAGCTATGACGTCGTCCAGTCCGGCGAGGGTGTCGGCAACGAGCTGATCTACATCATCGCGGCCGTCATCGGCGGCTGCCTCATCACCGGCGGCTACGGCAGCGCCGTCGGCTCGGCGGTCGGCGCGCTCATCTTCGGCATGACCAGCAAGGGCATCGTCTTCGCCGAGTGGAACCCCGACTGGTTCAAGTTCTTCCTCGGAGCGATGCTGCTCCTCGCGACCCTCCTCAACACGTGGGTCCGCAAGCGCGCGGAGGCGACCAAGTGACCCTCGTCGAACTGATCGAAGTCAGCAAGCACTACGGCAACATCCGGGCCCTGGAGGGTGTGTCGTTGGCCGTCAACGCCGGCGAAATCACCTGCGTCCTCGGCGACAACGGCGCCGGCAAGTCAACATTGATCAAGATCATCGCTGGTTTGCACCAACATGACGGCGGCACGCTCAACATTGACGGCGAATCAACCCGCCTGACCTCCCCCCGCGACGCCCTCGACCGAGGCATCGCCACCGTCTACCAGGACCTCGCCGTCGTCGGCCTCATGCCGGTCTGGCGCAACTTCTTCCTCGGCTCCGAACCCCGCACCGGCAAAGGCCCCTTCAAACGCCTCGACGTCGACTTCATGCGCCGCACGACCCACGCGGAACTGCTCCGCATGGGCATTGATCTGCGCGACGTCGATCAACCCATCGGCACGTTGTCCGGCGGCGAACGCCAGTGTGTGGCGATCGCGCGGGCGGTGTACTTCGGCGCGAAGGTGCTGGTGCTGGACGAACCGACGGCGGCGCTGGGGGTGAAGCAGTCGGGGGTGGTCCTGAAGTACGTGGCGGCGGCGAGGGACGAGGGCCTGGGCGTGGTCTTCATCACCCACAACCCGCATCACGCGTACATGGTGGGGGACAGGTTCGTGCTGTTGCGGCGAGGCCAGATGGCGGGGAACTACGCGCGCGACGAGGTCACCTTGGACGAGCTGACGAAACAGATGGCGGGTGGCAGCGACTTGGATGATTTGCGTCACGAACTGCAACGCCGCTGAGGGTAACGCCCTCTCAGGGGCGCGGGGAACTGCGCGACCAGCCACGATGCACCCGCAGACGGCAACGCACCGAACCAATTGCCCCCTGCCCCGATCGGCACCCCGCGTACGCGTGGGGCAGAATCGAGCCCGATGAGCACCTACGGCACCTTCACCGCCCCCATCGGCTCCCGCCGAGCCCCGGTCCTGCGCACCGTCGGCACCCGCGAGCGCCGCTCACACCTGACGGCCCCGCGCGTGCCGACGGTCGGCATCGACATCGGCGGCACCAAGGTCATGGCGGGCGTGGTCGACGCCGACGGCAACATCCTGGAGAAGCTCCGCACGGAGACCCCGGACAAGTCGAAGAGCCCGAAGGTCGTCGAGGACACGATCACCGAACTGGTCCTCGACCTCTCCGACCGGCACGACGTGCACGCCGTCGGCATCGGTGCGGCCGGCTGGGTCGACGCCGAACGCAACCGCGTCCTGTTCGCCCCCCACCTGTCGTGGCGCAACGAACCCCTGCGCGACCGCCTGGCGGGCCGTCTCGCCGTCCCCGTCCTGGTCGACAACGACGCCAACGCCGCCGCCTGGGCGGAGTGGCGCTTCGGCGCCGGACGCGGCGAGGACCACCTCGTCATGATCACCCTCGGCACCGGCATCGGCGGCGCGATCCTGGAGGACGGACAGGTCAAGCGCGGCAAGTACGGCGTGGCCGGCGAGTTCGGCCACATGCAGGTCGTTCCCGGCGGACACCGCTGCCCGTGCGGCAACCGCGGCTGCTGGGAGCAGTACAGCTCCGGCAACGCGCTCGTGCGGGAGGCCAAGGAGCTGGCGGCGGCCGACTCGCCGGTCGCGTACGGGATCATCGAGCACGTCAAGGGCCAGATCGACGACATCACCGGCCCGATGATCACGGAACTGGCCCGCGACGGCGACGCGATGTGCGTCGAACTCCTCCAGGACATCGGCCAGTGGCTCGGCGTCGGCATCGCCAACCTCGCCGCCGCCCTCGACCCCTCCTGCTTCGTCATCGGCGGCGGCGTGTCGGCCGCCGACGACCTGCTCATCGCCCCCGCGCGGGACGCGTTCAAGCGCCAGCTCACCGGCCGTGGCTACCGCCCGGAGGCACGGATCGTGCGCGCCCAGCTCGGCCCCGAGGCCGGCATGGTGGGCGCCGCCGACCTGGCCCGTCTCGTGGCCCGCAGGTTCCGGCGTGCCAAGCGGCGCCGGGTCGAGCGGTACGAGCGCTACGAGCGGTTCGCCGAGACGCGCCGCACGCAGGACACCGCGTGACGGCGGCGCTGCCCCGGCAGGCGGCGCCACCGGACGAGCCGTCGCGGCCCCCGGAGGACCGGGGGCACGTCATCCGGCGCAGGGCGCTCACCCTGCTGATCATCGTGCTGCTGATCGGCGTCCCGGCCGGCTATCTGGTGATCTCCGCCGCGCAGAGCCGGGACAGCGGCAAGGACAAGGAGGCGAAGTACTCGGCGACCGGCCTCACCAAGGGCTGGCCGTCGAAGGTCCAGCGCCGCCTCTACCAGATTCCCGTGCCGCACCCCTCGGTCAACGTCGCCTACTACGAGACCAACAACTGGCGCACCAGCCGCCTGTACGTGCAGTTCCAGACCACGAACGCCGGCCTCGACGAGTTCCTCGCCGACCTCGGGCTCACCCGCTCCGACCTGGTCGAGGGCCAGATCGCCGTCAACGCGCGCGACCAGGGCATCACCGGCTGGACCTTCACCGGACCCGGCGCCCGGCCCGGCGTCAACCTCGGCCTGGTGAAGGAGCAGAAGAACCCCAAGCCGACCCTGGACGTCGTCGTGAACACCTGGAACACGGACAACCCGATCGTGTACGTCGTCTCGCGCACCAGCCCCTGAGGCCCGCGGAAAGCCGCCCCGGCCGGTCTCCGGGACCGATTGTCAGACCCCGCCCGTAGAGTCGGAGACGACTGGATTCGCAGCACGGGCGGAGGTGGACGAAGCGTATGGACGAGCAGGCGGTGGAGGTACCCACGCGGCTGGCGGCGGTCTTCCTGCCCGCGCCCCTGCCCCGAGCGGGCCGCGTCGCCTTCTGGGACCCGTCGGACACCCCGCTGCCGACCGGGGCCGCCTCGGACGGCACGGACGGCATCGCCGTCGCGGAGCTCACGGTCGTCCGGCCGCAC
>NZ_JBTYMC010000284.1:0-8737 GCF_054880855.1 Streptomyces sp. S6
ACGGCGGCCACATCACGGACGTCACCGTCCTCGCCCACCCCGACAGCAGCCCCCACGATCAGCGCATCAACGCCTACGCCCTCCCCCAGCTCACCCGCGAGACCCTCACCGTGGGGCGTCGGTGTCCTGGGCGTCGTCAGGGTCCTGATGCGGCGGTTCTGCCAGGAGAGACGCCACCGGCGCCGCCTGAGGTTGCGTCACATCCTGAAACCGCGTCACTTCGTCCTCCCAAGACGCCAGAAGCTTCGCGTACGCGACCCGTTTGGTGCCGCGCGGTGTCGTACGGCCGGCCTCCCAGGCGCGCACCGTCTCTCGGGTGACGCCGACCGTCGAGGCGACCTGATCCTGGGTCAGCGCGTGGGCCTCGCGCAGGCGTCGGCGTTCCTTGGGAGGGGGGAGGGGGGTGGCTGGGCTCTGAGTCACCGGGCACCCTTCCGGACGAAAAAGTACATAAAAGTATTTTGGGTGACACGGCGAACGTTCGCCTGTTACGCCAGGAAAGCGCGTGTCGTTGGGAGCATGACGGGCGTGAACCCGATGACCGCCCGCCGCCTGCCGCTGTCGTCCCTCCCCGCCCGCCTGCGCGACCGCTCACCCGGACTCGCCGCCGGCCTCCTCGGTGGCACGCTCGCCGCAGGCCTCGGGCTCGGATCGGTCGCGGTGCTCGTCATGGTCCTGTGGATCAGCTCCCCCTATCCGGACAGCGGACCGGGCGGCGCGCTCCACGTCGCCGCCTCCCTGTGGCTCCTCGCGCACGGCGTGGAACTCGTCCGCGTCGACACCCTTTCGGGTGTTCCCGCACCCATGGGGGTGACGCCGCTGCTCCTCGTCCTGCTCCCCGTGTGGCTCGTCCGGCGTGCCGCGCGGGACGCCGACGGGGGCGGCGCCGGGTGGGCCGGCGTCGTCTGCGGGTACCTCCTCGTCGCCGCCGGGGCCGCCTGGTACGCCGCCGGGGGTGCGCTGCGGCCCTCCTGGGTGTGGACCGGCACCTGTCTGCCGGTCCTCGTCGGTGCCGCCGCCGCAGCGGGCGTCCGGCAGAGCGCCGGGCGTTTGGAGGGGCTCGCGCCCGGGAACGGCGCCGACTTCGTCACCGGGCTCCTGCGCAGGCTCAGCGGCGACAAGGGCGCCGGGTCGCGGCACACCGGGGAGTCCGACAGCGGCGTCGTCCTGCGGGCCGCTCTCGCCGGGGCCGGGGTGCTTCTCGGGGGCGGCGCCCTCCTGGTCGCCGTCTCGACCGTCCTGCACGGCGGTGCCGCGCGCGCGTCGTTCCTCCACCTCACGGAGGGCTGGTCCGGACGGTTCGCCGTCCTGCTGCTCTGCGTCGTCCTCGTCCCCAACGCGGCCGTCTGGGGCGCCTCCTACGCCCTCGGCCCCGGATTCGCCCTCGGCACCGGCCACCCCGTCACCCCCCTCGCCTCCGACCCCGCCGCACTCCTGTCCGTCACTGGGGAGGGTTGCCGTGCCTGCGGTGCGGCAGGCCGGCGTCCTTGGCCCGCAGCATGGCGAGTGAGCGGATCAGCACCGCACGCGTGTCCCGGGGGTCGATGACGTCGTCGACGAGTCCCCGTTCCGCCGCGTAGTTAGGGATGCACCAGCTCCCTGCGGTACTCCTCGATCTTCTGCGCGCGCATCGCCTCGGGATCCTCGGCCGCGGCGATCTCCCTGCGGAAGACCACCCCCGCCGCCCCTTCGGCACCCATCACCGCGATCTCGTTGTCCGGCCAGGCCAGCGCCACGTCCGCCCCGGTCGAGCGCGAGTCCATGACGATGTACGCGCCTCCGTACGCCTTGCGCAGGACCACCGACACCCGGGGGGCCGTCGCGTTGCAGTACGCGTACAGCAACTTGGCGCCGTGGCGGATGATCCCGTTGTGTTCCTGATCCACTCCGGGCAGGAATCCGGGTACGTCGACCAGGCTGACGAGCGGGATGTTGAAGGAGTCGCAGAACTGCACGAACCGCGCGCCCTTCTCACTGGCCCTGATGTCCAGCACGCCGGCCAGGGCCGCGGGCTGGTTGGCGACGAAGCCGACGACCTGCCCGTCCAGCCGGGCCAGCGCGCAAACCAAGTTGGTCGCCCACTCCGCGTGGACCTCCATGAAGTCACCGTCGTCGACGAGTTCCGCGATCACCGACCGGACGTCGTAGGAGCGGTTGCCGTCGGCGGGAGTTCACGGTTGTTGGACGGCAGCAGGGACAGTAGGTAGCGGACCTCCGCCAGGCAGGTCTCCTCGTCGTCGTAGACGAAGTGCGCGACGCCGGAGGTCGAGCCGTGGGTGTCGGCGCCGCCGAGGCCGTCATAGGTGATCTCCTCGCCCGTGACCGCCTTGACCACGTCCGGGCCGGTGATGAACATCTGCGAGGTCTCGCGGACCATGAAGACGAAGTCCGTGAGGGCGGGACTGTACGCGGCGCCGCCCGCGCATGGGCCGAGCATCACGCTGATCTGCGGGATCACCCCGCTCGCCTTGGTGTTGCGCTGGAAGATGCCGCCGTAGCCGGCGAGGGCGGAGACGCCCTCCTGGATGCGGGCGCCCGCGCCGTCGTTCAGTGACACCAGGGGCGCGCCGGCCGCGATGGCCATATCCATGATCTTGTGGATCTTCGCGGCGTGGGCCTCGCCCAGCGCGCCGCCGAAGATGCGGAAGTCGTGGGCGTAGACGAAGACCGTGCGGCCCTCCACCGTGCCCCAGCCGGTGACCACACCGTCCGTGTGCGGCCTCCTCTGCTCCAGCCCGAACCCGGTCGCCCGGTGCCGGCGCAGCGCCTCGATCTCGGTGAAGCTTCCCTTGTCGAGGAGGAGTTCGATGCGTTCCCGGACCGTCAGCTTGCCCTTCGCGTGCTGGCGTTGCATCGCCTTCGGATCCGGTCCGCCGCGGATACGCTCCTTCAGTTCGGCCAGTTCACCGAACCGGTCGAGGGCCGGCGTCCCGGGTGCCTCCGACGACGATGTCCGACCTGGCATGACGTTCCCCGTTCCTCTCGTGGCGTGTCTCTGTGTCCGTCCCGAAGCCCGGCGCCAGTCGCTCAGCCAGGGTCCGCGCCGAGTCGCCGGGCAGCAGCTCCACCCGGTGCGGGGTGACGCCCAACGCCTGTTCCAGCCGGCGTTTGAGCAGCAATGCGGTGACCGGGTCCACCCCCTGGTGGCACAGCGGCCGGTCGGCGCTGAACCGGTGGCCCGGCGGCACCCCCAGGAACTCCGCCAGCGCGCGGCAGATGTGCTGCTCGATGATCCCGGCGCGGGCGTCCGGACGCGCCGTCGGCAGCACGTCCGGCAGCCGCTGGAACCACCTGCGCACGGCATGGGGTGAGGACATGCGGCGGCTTGCCTCCATCGGCCCTTCCCTCTCGAACGGAAATCCTCCAGCCGGCGTCAGCGCCGACTCTCCGCGTAGGTCTTCGCGTGGCCGAGCGTGGCGCGGCTGTTGGTGCTGAGCGCAGCCTGCACGTACGCGCGCGCGTCCTCGACCGTGGCGGTCTCGCCCAGTACGGAGGCGATGTTGGCCGTGTTGAGGACGACGGTGTGCTGCGAGGAGGCGGCGACGCCGCCGTGCTCCTGGAAGGTCCAGTAACCGGTGTGCAGGGTCATCAGCGCCGGAAGCGTGACCTGCTTGTACGCAATCTTCTGGACCGGCAGGCAGACCCGGTACGACTTGGTGGTGTGGGTGGAGCCGTCCTTGGCCCGGGTGTCCATCTCCAGGATCTGCAGCCCCGGCGACAGTTCCTGGAGGTGAACGCGGGCCACATGCGGCAGGCGCTCCTCCCAGAGTCCGGCCTCGTTGATGAAGTCGTAGACGTCCTTCGCGGTGCCATCGATCTGCACGGTGTCCTCGAAGGAGAACGTCACCGCCGCCGCGGCATGCGCGGCCTCCACGTTGGTCCTGAGGGCGGCGAGCTCCGCGCGCGAGTTGCGGTCGACCGCCTCGTCGATCCAGGCCAGGGACTTCGGGTCGTCGTCGATCGCCCGGTAGTCGTGCAGCAGCCGGACGCGGGCCTGTGCGTCGGACAGCGGCTCGATGATCCAGGTGCCGCCCATGGCGGCGACCGGCGGGGCCGACACCTCCTGGCGGAAGGTGATCCGCAGGCCGTCCGGGTCCAGCGTGCGGTGCGAGGTCCAGTTCTTCGCCGTGTCGTTGGCGGTGGCCCAGATGCGGATGCGTTCCTCGTTCGCACCGCGCTCGACATGGTCGACGTGGATGGTGGGCGGGAAGATGCGGGGCCAGTTCTCCACTTCGGCGATCAGCCGGTAGACGGCGGTGGCCGGCGCAGCGATCGTGATCTCGTGCTCCACTTCGCGCACGGTCATCTTCGGTCCTCCTGTCGTGGTCAGAAGTTGCCCAGGCCGCCGCAGACGTTCATGGCCTGAGCGGTGATGGAGGCGGCGGAGTCGGACGCGAGGTAGCCGACCAGGCCGGCGACCTCCTCCGGGGTGGAGTAACGGCCGAGAGGGATCTTGGCCTGGAACTTCTCCAGGATCGCCTCCTCGGTGGTGTCGTAGGCCGCCGCGTAGCCCTGCCGGACCCGCTGGGCCATGGGGGTCTCGACGTATCCGGGGCAGACTGCGTTGACCGTGATACCGGTGGGGGCGAGTTCGTTGCCGAGAGCCTTGGTGAAGCCCACCACGCCGTGCTTGGAGGCGGAGTAGGGGGCGCCGAGCACCACGCCCTGTTTGCCCGCGGTGGAGGCGATGTTGATGATGCGTCCGCGCTGCTTCTCCCGCATGCCGCCCGTGGTCAGCACCTCACGGGTCAGGCGGAAGACGCTGTTGAGGTTGGTGTCGAGGACGTCGTACCAGAGTTCGTCGGCGATCTCGGCAGTGACGCCGCCGCCAGACCGACCCGCGTTGTTGACCAGGACGTCGATGGTGCCGAACGTTTCGACGGCCGTGTGCACGAAGGCCTTGACCTCGTCGCTCGATCGGACGTCCACCGCGGCGCCGGCGGCCTCGTGGCTCGCCTCCCGCAGTTCCTTCACAGTATTCTCCACGTTCGACGCGCTGCGCGCGCCGATGAACACCCTGTGCCCCTGAGCGGCCAGGAGCCGGGCGATCGCGAGACCGATTCCGCTGGTGGCGCCCGTGATCAGGGCGACGCGCTTGTCCTGCTGGGACATGGTGTGCCTCTCCGCTGGTCGGTGTGACCGTGGTCGGTGGAGCTGTGGTCGGTGGAGCGGTGGGCGGACACCGGGTGGGACGGGGCGCCCCGGCCCGGCCCGCCGTGGTGGCGGTCAGGCGGCCGCCGCGCGCAGCTGCGCGTTGACGGAGGAAAGCAGCGCGCGCGGCGTGTTCACGACGGCCAGCACCTCCTCGTCGAGGCTGATGGTGTACTCGCGTTCGATGCGGCTGCCGGTCTCCAGCAGCGCCAGCGACTCGTAGCCCAGCGCCTCGAACGGCATGTCGAGGATGTCGCCGTCGAGGTCCACGCTCTCGTCCGCGCCGGCGCCCTCGGTCAGGATCCGCCGCAGGTCGTCCAGGGTGAATTCGGGGGTGGGCATGCCAGTTCACTCCTTCTGCGTCGGTACGACGCCTTGGGACAGGTGGGCGCTCCGGCACGCGGTACGTGCGCCCGCGCGGAACGCCGGTCGGAAACGGTCAGTCGGCGGCGCGCACGACGACGGCCGAGTTGAAGCCGCCGTGCCCGCGGGCGAGCACGAGTGCGGTGCGTACCGCGGCGGTACGGGGCCGGGGCCCGACCAGGTCGAGGGGGTATGCGGCGGAGAGCTCCACGTTGACCGTGGGCGGGATCCGGCCGTCCCGGATGGACAGCAGCGCGGCGGCGAGGTCGAGGGGGCCCGCGCCGGAGTACAGGCGTCCGGTCATCGTCTTCGGGGCCGTCACCGGAACTCCCCGTGGCCCGAAGACCGCCGTGATGGCCTCGGCCTCGACGCGGTCCAGTTCGGGGACGGCCGCGGCGTCCGCGAAGACCACGTCGACCTCGCCCGGCTCGGCACCCGCGTCGGCCAGGGCCAGTTCGACGGCCTTGCGCAGTCCGGGTTCACGTCCGCTGCCCGGCCGCGGGTCGAACGTGGCGCCGTACCCGGCGATCTCGCCGAAGACACGGGCGTCGCGCGCCCGGGCCGACTCCTCGGACTCCATGATCAGGATGGCGCCGCCCTCACCCGGCACATACCCGGCGGCCCCGGCGTCGAAGGGCAGATACGCGCTGGACGGCTCCTCGCCGGTGCTCAGGCGGCCACTGGTGAGCTGTGCGACCCAACCCCAGGGGCAGATCGAGGCGTCGACGGCACCGGAGACGATGAGATCGGTGCCCTTGCGGATCTGCCGCCGGGCTTGCGCCACAGCGTCCAACCCGCCAGCCTGGTCGCTGACGACCACACCGCTGGGACCCTTCATGCCGTTGCGGATCGAGATCTGCCCGCTGTTGACGGCGTAGAACCAGGCGAACGACTGGTACGCGCTGACGTACTGGCTGCCCTGGCTCCACAGCTTCTGCAGTTCACCCTGGCCGAACTCAAATCCGCCCGACGAACTGGCCGTGACCACACCCATGTCGAACTCGGCGCGCTCCCCAGGGTCGACGCCCGCATCGGCCAGTGCCCAGTCGGTGGCGACGAGCGCAAGCCGGGTCATGTGGTCGGTCTGCGGGAGCAGCCGGCTGGGCAGCAGGTCCTCAGCAACGAAGTCGGGCACCTCGCCGGCCAGGATCACCGGGTAGGAAGAGGGGTCGAACCGGGTGACGCGGCCGATGCCGTTCTTCCCGGTCAGAGTCGCCGCCCAGAAGTCCTTCGTGCCCAGTCCGTTGGGCGCGGCAACGCCCAGGCCGGTCACGACCACGGTCGCCGTCATCCCCAGTTCCTCTCGGGTCGAGCCAGCACCATGGCGCTCTGGAACCCGCCGAAGCCACTGCCGACGGTCAGGACGGTGTCGACGAGCTGCTCACGGGCGACCAGCGGGACGTAGTCCAGATCGCACTCCGGGTCCGTGGTATGCAGATTGGCCGTGGGCGGCACGACGTTGTACTCCATGGCGAAGGCCGACGCGGCGATCTCGATGGACCCGATCGCGCCGAGCGAGTGGCCGACCATCGACTTGATGGAGCTGACCGGCGTCCGGTACGCGTGGTCACCCAGGCTGTGCCTGAAAGCAGCGGTCTCGTGACGGTCGTTCTGCTTGGTGCCCGAGCCGTGGGCGTTGACGTAGTCGATGTCGGTGGGGTTCGTCCGCGCCTCGTCGAGGGCGACCCGGATGGCCTCGGCCATCTCCGCGCCGTCCGGCCGCAGACCGGTCATGTGGTATGCGTTGGAGCGCGTCGCGTAGCCGGCGATCTCGGCGTACACGTGCGCGCCGCGCTTCCTGGCGCTGTGCAGCTCCTCCAGGACAAAGACGGCCGCGCCCTCGCCCAGGACGAATCCGTTGCGAGTGTTGTCAAAGGGACGAGAGGCGTGTTCGGGGTCGTCGTATCGGGGCGTGGTCGCCTTGATGGCGTCGAAGCACGCCATGGTGATCGGCGAGATGGGGGCGTCCGAGGAGCCGGCAACCATGACGTCGGCGGAACCCTCGCGGATCAACTCGACGGCGTGTCCGACGGAGTCGATCCCGGAGGTGCAGCCCGTGGAAACGACCGTGGAGGGGCCCTGTGCCCCCACCGTCCAGGCGACCTCGGCGGCGAAGGAGCTGGGGACCAGGTAGTTGTACAAGTGCGGCACCGCGTACCGATGGTCGACCAGGTGGAGCCGGCCGCTGTCGCTGACGACGTTGTACTCCTGATCGAGCCCCATGGTGGCGCCCACGGCGCTGCCGATGGTCACGCCGACCCGGTAGGGGTCGTACGAGTCCAGGTTGATGCCACTGTCGGTGACCGCGCCCCGCGCCGCGACCACGGCGAACTGCGCGGCACGGTCCATGCGTCGGACCTCCTGCGGGGTCAGGCCGTGGAACTCAGGGTCGAAGTCGATCTCCGCAGCGACCCGGGAGCGAAAGGGCGTGGGGTCGAAGAAGGTGATGCCGCGGGTCGCGGTACGGCCGTCGCTCAGCAGACTCCAGAAGTCCTTCGCCCCGACGCCACCCGGGGCCAGCACCTCTATACCGGTGATGACGACTCGTCGGCCGGTCACGCCGATGCCTCCCAGGTGTAGAAACGGCTGGCCATCGCATCGGCGGGTGAGCGCCAGGTCGCCGGGTCGTAGGCCTCGATATACGGCTTCAGGTCGTTGCTGATGCGGATGAAGCGCGGATCGTCCTTCGCCTCCTGGATCAGCTCACCACCGTTGTCGGTGTCGAAGTCCTGCAAATGGAAGTACAGGCCTCGGAACTGGAAGAGCTGCCGTCGTCTCGTGCCCATACGATGCGGCATTTCTGTCCCGTCGAAATCGGCGAATATCTTGGCGACGTCGTCGCTCGACCCCGGATCCATCCGGGCCACGATCAGCGTGCTGTGCATACGCATTCTCTCCACTTTCTCCCGACTCACTCAGCAAGCTGGACTTCTGAGGCTTCGGACGCGACGCGCCCGGCCCTTGCCCATCAGTCTGCGCAGCCGGGCAACAGGCGTTCAACAACGACTGATTCAGACTTCTGCAGCGTTCCGCAGACGCAGTCAGGAACGCGAGAGGAGCCTCAGGGGAACGTCAGACGCGCGTCAAATCGGCGAGATTGAGAATTAGAAGGTGTTGTCTTTCCGGGCGTGATCGGTGCGTTTCCGCTGGTCGGGGATAGGAGTGGTGGTTCCGTGGGAGTGGTGGCCTGTCGGGTCGTCGTTCCCCGGGAGGTCGCGGATGC
>NZ_JBTYMC010000285.1:0-8663 GCF_054880855.1 Streptomyces sp. S6
CTCACCCGAGAGACTCTCTCAGGCTTTCCTCCGGGCAGTTTCCCTTCGGTCTTGCGTTTCCGACTCTATCAGATCTTTTTCCGATCCGATTTCCTCGGTGCTTTCCGGTTCTCGCTCTCCGCTTTCGCTTCGGGCGTTTCCCTTTCGGCGTTTCCGACTCTATCAGATCCTTTCGGCGTCTGATTCCCAGTCAGAGGGGGGTTGTCTTCCCGGCTGTTGGGCCGTTCCGACGTCTCAAACCTTAGCGGATCCGCTCGGCGATTCCCAATCGGGGGCCGAGTCCCGAATCGAATTGAATTCGAGCATGCGGACATGCCGAATTCGCTCCGTCAGGAGTGATCTTGCTGAGGTGTGAGTGCCGCTCGCGCGGCGGGAGTGCTACCGGAGAACCGTTACGGCTCTGTGGCAACTCGAAGAACCTTACGGATCGCCCAGACCCGTGTCAAGGCGCCCTGTCAAGATCTTTTACTCAAGATCGCTGAGACGGCCCCCGGCATCCGGCTGAGCGTGCTCCACCCGGCGTAGCAGCCTGGTCAGAACCTCACCCAGCGTCGCGCGCTCGCCCGGGGAGAGGTCCTGGAGGAGGTCTTCCTCGAAGACGGAGGCGAGGCGCATGGCCTCCAGCCACATCTCGCGGCCCTCGGGGGTCAGCTCGACGATGACGCGGACGCGGTTGGACTCGTCGCGCTCCCGGGTCACGTACCCCTCGGTGACCATGCGGTCGATCCGGTGGGTCATCGCGGCCGGCGTGAGGCCGAGGCGCTTGGCGAGGTCGCCGGGGCCGAGCCGGTAGGGGGCGCCGGCGAGGACGAGGGCCTTGAGGACCTCCCAGTCGGCGTTGGAGATGCCGAGCCCCGCGGTCTGGCGGCCGTAGGCGACGTTCATCCGGCGGTTCAGGCGGGAGAGGGCCGAGACGATCTTCTCGACCTGGGGGTCGAGGTCGCGGAACTCGCGCTGGTAGGCGGCGATCTGCTCGTCGAGAGTCGGTTCACCGGGGGTGCCGGGGGTTTCGCCCATGCCGTGAGTATCGCATGGGGCTGTTGGCGTTCAAGTTCTTCAAGGTGTACGGTTTAGCTTGAAATTTTATCTTCGAAGTCTTTGTTGCTAAGTCCTGGACCTAGCAACCATCTAAGAGAGGTGAACGTGACCAGGGAGAAGGGCGCGGCGATGCGCCGGATCCACGTCGGCAACGCACTCAGCGCGTTCGGGCTCGGCTTCACCGTCCCCTACCTGTACGTCTACGTGGCGCAGGTGCGGGGGCTCGGTGCCATGACGGCGGGGCTCGTCCTCGCCGTCTTCGCCGTGGCCGCGCTGATCGTGCTGCCGTTCGCCGGGCGGGCCATCGTCCGTCGCGGCCCGCTTCCGGTGCTGCTCGTCGCCCTGGTCACCGCCGCGCTGGGCGCCCTCTCGCTGGGTCTCGCCGCGCGTGCCGGCGCCGTCCTCGCCGCAGCCGCGCTGCTCGGGGCCGGGCAGGCCGTGATGCAGCCGGCGCTGGCGACGATGATCGTGGACTGCTCGACGACGGAGACCCGGTCGCGGGCGTTCGCCATGCAGTTCTTTCTCCAGAACCTCGGTCTCGGCGTCGGTGGCCTGATCGGCGGTCATCTCGTCGACGTGTCGAAGGCGTCGTCCTTCGTGCTGCTGTTCTCGATCGAGGCGGCGATGTTCCTGCTGCTGGCGGTCGTGATGACGACGGTCCGGGTGCCGCACGCCCCGCAGGTGGCCGACGCTCCGCAGTCCGCGAAGGCGAGCTGGCGGGCGATGCTGGGCAACCGCGCGATGGTGCAGTTGCTGGTCCTCGGGTTCGTCCTCTTCTTCGCCTGTTACGGGCAGTTCGAGTCGGGGTTGAGCGCGTACGGGGTGGAGGCGGCCGGGATCTCGCCGTCGACGCTGGGGACGGCGCTCGCGGCGAACACGGCGATGATCGTCGTCGCGCAGTTCGCGGTCCTGCGGTTCGTGGAGCGGCGTCGGCGGTCCCGGGTCGTCGCGGCCGTGGGGCTGATCTGGGCCGTGGCGTGGGCGGTCGCGGGGTATGCGGGGCTCGGGCACGCGAGTGCGGAGATCGCGACGGCCGCGTTCGTGTCGACGTACGCGCTGTTCGGGCTCGGTGAGGCGATGTTGTCGCCGACGGTCGCGCCGCTGGTCGCCGATCTCGCGCCGAGCGGGCTCGCCGGGCAGTACAACTCGGCGTTCGCACTGGTCAAGCAGCTTGCGCTGGCTGTCGGTCCGGCGGTCGGCGGGCCGATGGGGGCCTCGCTGCACGCGCCGTACATCGTGACGTTCCTGCTGTTCTCGCTCGGCATCACGTGGCTCGCGCTGCGGATGGGCCGGCAGCTGACCGCCGTCCAGGACCAGCCGTGGCTCGCGCGGAACCGGGTGGTCGCGCGGGGCGGGGCTCAGGTGGAGTCGGTGAACGCCTGACGGGAACGCACCCGCCGCAAGCGGGGCTGCGGGCCGAGGCGGTACGCGA
Source organism: Streptomyces sp. S6 (assembly GCF_054880855.1). Classification (NCBI taxonomy): domain Bacteria; kingdom Bacillati; phylum Actinomycetota; class Actinomycetes; order Kitasatosporales; family Streptomycetaceae; genus Streptomyces; species Streptomyces sp. S6. The sequence goes on from NZ_JBTYMC010000285.1 coordinate 2,471, forward strand.
ACAGAGCGCCCCCGCCCGGAGCGCCTGCCGCGAGCGGAGGCTGCGGGCAGGGGCGGCGCACGCACAGGGCGCCGGACCGAAACGCCCGCTGCGGGTGGAGGGCTGCGGCCTGTCCGTAGTGGGCGCGGGCAATTGGCCTGTCGTGCGTTCCACGGCACCCACGCCCATCCGCTACGCCGCTCCGCCCACGCCCATCCGCAGCGGGCGGGGCTTGGGCGCCTCAACGCCGTCCGAAGCTTGCCTCGCGTCCGGCACGCGGGGCGAGCGGCCCGCCGCTACCAAGCAAGCCCCCCTCCCTCTGCCGCCGGGCGAACCCCCTCGGCCCGGCCGGCCCGCACCTGCCCCGTCTCAGGGCCGTCGTCACTGCTGCGACGGCCCTTTGCCGTCCCCCCTCTACGGCAGCGCGAACTCGCACCACACCGCCTTGCCGCCGCCCGGCGTTCTGCGGGCGCCCCAGTTGGTGGCGATGGTGGCGATGATGGCGATGCCTCGGCCGCATTCGTCGGCGGGGTCGGCCTGGCGGCGGCGGGGGAGGTGGTCGTCGCCGTCGGTGACCTCGATGATGAGGCGGCGGTCGGTGCGGCGCAGGCGCAGGCGCATGGGTGGGGTGCCGTGCTGGAGGGAGTTGGCGACCAGTTCGCTGGCCGCGAGGACTCCGTGGTCGTGGAGGTCGGGCGGGAAGCGCCAGCTCGTGAGGACGCCGGAGGCGAAGGCTCGGGCTCGGGGGGCCGCTTCCACGCCGCCCAGCAGCTCCAGTGCCGCGTTGCGGAAGAGTTCGCTCTCGGGGCCGGTGCGGCTGGGGTGCTGGAGGACGAGGACGGCGACGTCGTCGTCGTGGTCGGCGGTCACGCCTGCTGAGCGGACCAGGCGGTCGCAGACGACCTGGGGGGTGCCGGTGGCGCCGGAGAGGGCGTGTTCGAGGGCCTCGATGCCTTCGTCGAGGTCGGCGTCGCGGCGTTCGACCAGGCCGTCGGTGTAGAGGACGGCGGTGGAGCCGGGGCCCAGGGGAATGGACGTCGAGGAGTGCATGAGGCCGCCGGTGCCGAGCGGGGGGCCGGTTGGTTCGGGGGCGCGGGTGACGGTTCCCGACTCGTCGCGGACCAGGATCGGGAGGTGGCCGGCGGAGGCGTAGACGAGGCGGCCCTCGTTGGGGTCGTGGACGGCGTAGACGCAGGTGGCGATCTGGTTGGCGTCGATCTCGGCGGCGAGGCCGTCGAGGAGCTGGAGGATCTCGTGCGGCGGGAGGTCCATGCGGGCGTAGGCGCGCACGGCGGTGCGGAGCTGGCCCATGACGGCCGCCGCGCGCACGCCCCGGCCCATGACGTCGCCGATGACGAGGGCGGTCCGGCCGCCGCCGAGGGTGATGACGTCGTACCAGTCGCCGCCGACGGCCGCCTCGGTGCCGCCCGGGTGGTAGACGGCGGCGATGCGCAGGTCGTCGGGTTGTTCCAGCTCCTGGGGGAGGAGGGAGCGCTGGAGGGTGACGGCGGTCTCGCGCTGGCGGCGTTCGCTGGCGCGCAGGCGCTCGGCGGCCTCGGCGTGGTCGGTGACGTCGACGGCGAAGATCAGGACGGCGTCCTTCTCGCCACCGTCGCCTTCGGTGACCGGGGTGCAGGTGAACGTGTAGGAGCGGCCGTCGGGTGCCTTGCGGGACTTGAGGGTGCGGGGTCGGCCGCTGCGCAGGGCCTGGTCCAGGAGGGGGAGCAGGCCGAGTTCGGAGAGTTCGGGGAGGGTGTCGGCGGCGGGTTCGCCGGGCGGGCGGGCGCCGAAGGCGGTGGTGTAGGCGTCGTTGACGTAGGCGAGGCGGTGGTCGGGGCCGTGGACGAGGGCGACCAGGGCGGGGACGCGGTCGAGGACCTCACGGGCGGGGAGGGCGTCGACGGCCTGGGTGGTCCGGGGCTCTTCCGGGTCGGTGAGGTGTTCGGCGCGGGCCGCGGGGACGGAGCCCTCGCTGCGCCGGTCGGTGGTGGCGTGCGGGTGTTCGGCCCGCGCGGCGGCGCGGCGCTGCGTTCCGGGGAGCCGGGCGCTCCAGCGCGTGAAGTTCACGAATCCTTGCCTCGTGTAGTGGTGGTCGGCCGGCTCCGGGGCGGCCGTGCGGCGGGGACACGCCTGGTGGGGGACAGAGGTCTGGACAGCGGGCGGTAGGAGGGCGGTAAGAGGGTTGTCGGGATGAAGTGTGGCAGTGCGGGCGTCGGGCCTGGTATTCGTTCGACGCCGGGGCGTGCGGGGGAGTTCCTGGATCGGGTGAGGACTACTCCTTCGGGTTGTCCTCGTCGTCCTGGTCAACCGGATTCCCGTGCGGACCGGTCTTGTTGTCAGAAGACTTTCCACCGGCGGCGAGTTCGAACTCCGCGCGCGGATGTTCGAGGGAGCCGAGGGAGACGATCTCTCTTTTGAAGAGTCCGGAGAGGGTCCACTCGGCGAGCACGCGTGCCTTGCGGTTGAAGGTGGGGACGCGGCTGAGGTGGTAGGCGCGGTGCATGAACCACGCCGGGTACCCCTTGAGTTTGCGGCCGTAGACCTGGGCGACGCCCTTGTGGAAGCCCAGGGAGGCGACCGACCCGGCGTAGGTGTGCGCGTACGGCTGGAGGGGTTCGCCTCTGAGGGAGCGGGCGAGGTTGTCGGCGAGGACTTTCGCCTGGCGGACGGCGTGCTGGGCGTTCGGCGCGGTGTGGGTGCCGGGGGTGGCGGTGACGTCGGGGACGGCGGCGGCGTCTCCGGCTGCCCAGGCGTGCGGGGTGCCGTCGACCGTCAGTTCCGGGGTGCAGCGCAGGCGGCCCCGGTCGGTGCGGGGGAGGTCGGTCGCGGCGAGCAGGGGGTGGGGTTTGACGCCGGCGGTCCAGACGATCGTCCGTGTGGGGAAGCGGGAGCCGTCGCTGAGGACGGCGGTGCGGTGGAGGCAGGATTCGAGGCGGGTCGTGAGGCGCAGCTCGATGCCCCGGCGGCGGAGTTCGCTGATCGTGTAGCGGCCCAGGTCGGGGCCGACCTCGGGGAGGATGCGGTCGGACGCCTCGACGAGGATCCACTTCATGTCGTCCGGTGTGACGTTGTGGTAGTAGCGGGAGGCGTAGCGGGCCATGTCCTCCAGTTCGCCGAGGGCCTCGACGCCCGCGTAGCCGCCGCCGACGAAGACGAAGGTGAGGGCGGCGTCGCGGACGGCGGGGTCGCGGGTGGAGGAGGCGATGTCCATCTGTTCGATGACGTGGTTGCGCAGGCCGATGGCCTCTTCGACGGTCTTGAAGCCGATGGCGTGCTCCGCGAGGCCGGGGATCGGGAGGGTGCGGGAGACGGAGCCGGGTGCCAGGACCAGTTCGTCGTACGCCAGTTGACGCGGGCCGGTGCCCTCTTCCGCCGTGGCGAGGGTGGTCAGGGTCGCGGTGCGGGCGGCGTGCTGGACGGCGGTGACCTCGCCGACGACGACGTGGCAGTGCGGCAGGACGCGGCGCAGGGGGACGACGACGTGCCGGGGGGAGATCGAGCCGGCCGCGGCCTCGGGGAGGAAGGGCTGGTACGTCATGTACGGGTCGGGGGTGACGACCGTGATCTCGGCCTCCCCACGCTTCAGTTCATGCCTCAACTTCCGCTGGAGTCGCAGTGCCGTGTACATCCCGACGTAGCCGCCGCCGACAACGAGAATGCGCGCACGTTCCTTCACCACCCCATGACGCACCCGACACGGGAGTTTGTCCACAGTCCCGGCGCGCAGCGGGGTGCGCGCCCCGGTGTGGCAGGGGCCTGCCACACCGCTGGTGCGCGGGCCGGGCGCGCAGGTCAGGGCGGGTGCGCCGGGGTGTGCGGGGGTGCGCGACCGGGACAGATCGCCGGTGTACTCCGATCGGGCGGCTTACCCTGCGGAACGTGCCTCTTCTGAATTGACTACAGCTCAACTATGTTCGTGTGTCGACGGGGTGTAGGGGGAAGTGTGCCGTCCGACTGCGCGACACGCAGGAGCGGTGCGCTGCCGCCGGTTTTGCGCGCCTCGGCGACCGATCGCGGTTCATACGACGGGATCGCGGTTCAATGACGGGGAAAGTCTCCGGGGGGAGACGACATTTACCGGGGGATCATTGATGCACATTCAGGACTCGCAATGGTCTACGGCGTCCGCTCTCGCGAGCGGCGCCATGATGAGCGCGACGGGGGGCGGCCGTGGGGAGTCCTCGCGGACGGCTCCGTTGCGCGTGGACGCACAGCGCAACCTTGAGCACGTCCTGCGGGCTGCTCGTGAGGTGTTCGGGGAGCTCGGTTACGGGGCTCCGATGGAGGACGTCGCTCGTCGGGCCCGCGTGGGGGTGGGCACGGTGTACCGGCGGTTCCCCAGCAAGGACGTGCTGGTCCGGCGGATAGCCGAGGAGGAGACCGCGCGGCTCACGGATCAGGCGCGGGCCGCGCTCGGGCAGGAGGACGAGCCGTGGTCGGCGCTGTCCCGGTTCCTGCGGACGTCCGTCGCGTCCGGGGCGGGGCGGTTGCTGCCGCCGCACGTGCTGCGGGTGGGGGTGGCCGAGGAGGAGGCTCGGGTGCCGCAGCAGCGGTCGCAGCCGGGTGGGGGGGAGTTGCGGCTGGTGCCCGAGGAGGTGCTGGACCATCCTGGGGTGGGGTCGCTGCTGGAGGTCGTGGGGCAGTTGGTCGACCGGGCGCGGGCCGCCGGGGAGTTGCGGGCGGATGTGTCGGTGTCCGATGTGCTGCTCGTGATCGCGACCGCGGCGCCGTCCCTGCCGGACGCTGTGCAGCAGGCGGCGGCTTCGGCTCGGTTGCTGGACATCCTGCTGGAGGGTCTGCGGTCGCGTTAGGGGGTGGCGGGTTCGGTAAGACGGCGGGTGCGGGCCCGTCGTGGCCGTTCGCGCAGTTCCTCGCGCCCCCCTGGCGCGAGGAACTCACCCTGCACTCGAAAAGGTGAACTCTTCGGCCCGCTTCCCCTAGTACAAGGGAACGGGCCACGGCCACGGACGAGTGGAAGGCTCGAACGAGAGGGGACCGGGTTCATGGCGGTATGGCACTCTTGGCCGGTGTTCGGGACTGGACGGGCTGGCGGCGGGGGCTTTCCGCGATGAGTGTTGACGGGCGGGACGAGTCACGTGGTGAGGGCGAGGCGCTGACGTCGCCGCAGGTGCCGAGCCAGTGGGACCGGCGGGACGACGGGGTGCTGCCGCCCCTCAGGGAGCTGCCCCCGGCCGACGCCGAGCTGATCGGGTCGATGCGGGCGGGGGACGACTCGGCGTACGCGGAGCTGTACCGCCGGCACGCCGACGCCGTCCGCCGCTACGCCCGTACCTGTTGCCGGGACGGGCACACCGCGGACGACCTCACCGCCGAGGTGTTCGCGCGGATGCTCCAGGCGGTGCGGGGTGGTTCGGGGCCCGAGTACGCCGTCCGCGCCTATCTGCTGACGTCGGTGCGGCGGGTGGCCGCGCAGTGGACGCAGTCGGCGAAGCGGGAGCAGCTCGTCGACGACTTCGCGGTGTTCGCGGCGCAGGCGGCGGCCGGGCGGGCGTCGGAGGTCGGGGACGACGACACTCTGGAGCTCGGCGCGGACGTGCGGGCGATGCACGAGGCCGAGCAGTCGATGGCGATGCAGGCGTTCCGGTCGTTGCCGGAACGGTGGCAGGCGGTGTTGTGGCACACCGAGGTGGAGGACGAGTCGCCGAGCGAGGTCGCGACGCTGTTCGGTCTTGACGCGAACGGGACGCGGGTGCTGGCGTCCCGGGCGCGGGAGGGGTTGAAGCAGGCGTATCTCCAGGCGCACGTGTCGGCGACGCTGACCTCCGACGAGGAGTGCAGCCAGTACGCGGACCAGCTCGGATCTTATGCGCGGAAACGGTTGCGGACGCGGGCCGAGCGGGGGTTGCGCAAGCATCTGGAGGAGTGTGCGAAGTGCCGGCTCGCGGCGCTTCAGATCGAGGAAGTGGCGAGCGGGATCCCGGCGGTCGTGCCGGTGGCGGTCATCGGGTGGTTCGGGGCTGCCGGGTACGCGAAGGCCGCGGCGCTCATCGCGGGGGGTGTGGGGGCGGGGGCTGCCGGGGTCGGTGGCGCTGCCGCTGCCGCGAACGGGGGGTCGTCGGCCGGTGGGGCGGCGGCTTCCGAGGGGCTCGGGCACTCCACCATCAAATGGGCCGACGCACAGGTCTCCCACCGCTTCTTCGGTGGCCCTCCTCCCGTCAAGCCCCCCAAGTACGGCATGGCCCGCGCCGCCCAC
>NZ_JBTYMC010000286.1:0-8657 GCF_054880855.1 Streptomyces sp. S6
ATCAAGGACTGGAACGACAATCCCCGGCCGTTCGTGTGGCACAAGACCGCCGACGAGATCCTCGCGTCCCTCGCCCGTTACTGCCGACGCATCACGAACTCAGGACACTAGCGGACCTGTGAACTTCCTTTGAGGCAGGACCACTTGGGCCGGCCTTCCGGAAGGACACAAGTGAAACAGGTCACTCGACCTGCTCAGAGGTGCGCGAAATCTCCGTCGATGGTTTACGGTTCATACATACGGGGTGCGCGGAGTCGAGATACCACTCCTCCGGACGTCTCCGTATGACAGCCCTGGCTGGCTTCCCCCGTCCAGCCAGGGCTTTCCCCTTTCTTCACACATGCCGAGGTGCCCTCGCCGCCGTCACGGGCTCCAATAGAACGCATGACCAGAGCGACCAAACTCCTCACCGCCCTCGATCCGCCCCAGCGCGAGCACCTGCTCACTCTCGCCGAGGAAGTCTCCTTCCCCGAGGACACCCGCATCTTCGAGGCCGGCGGCACGGCCGACCGCTTCTGGGTCATCCGCTCCGGCGCGGTCAGCCTCGACCAGCAGGTCACCTCCCAGCAACGCGTCACCGTCGCCAGCCTCTCCTCCGGCGACCTCCTCGGCTGGTCCTGGCTCTTCCCGCCCTACGTCTGGGACTTCGGCGCGGAGGCGTTCAGCCCGGTCCGCGCGTACGAGTTCCAGGCGGCGCCGGTCCTGCGGCTCTGCGAGGAGGATCCGGTCCTGGGGATGTCGCTGGTGCGGCTGGTGGCGGAGATCCTGGCGCACAGGCTGGAGCTGACGCGGGGGAGGCTGCTGGAGGCGCACAGGAGGGGGAGCTTGTAACAGGAGGGGGAGCCTGACGGGGAAAGCCGCCCCGCAGGGGCGGTTTCCAGGGGCGCGGGGCTGTATTTGATATGCGGCTACCGCCGCGTGGGCGCGACCAGCCACAACGGCGCAGCCCCCCACTCTCAAATGCGGTACCTCCGCAAAGCAGGCAGCGCCCCCGCGATCCCCAGCATCACCACCACAACCAGCACCCCACCCCCCGCCACAGCCGCCCGAGGCCCGAACGCGGCCCCCGCGGTCCCGTGCAGCACATCGGCAAGCCGGGGCCCACCCGCCACAACCACGGTGAACACCCCCTGCATCCGCCCCCGCATCTCGTCCGTGGCGGCGGACAACAAGATCGCCCCGCGAAACACCATCGACACCATGTCCGCGACCCCTGCGACGATCAGGAACGCAACCGAGAACCACAGGTTGAGGCTGACCCCCACCAACGCGATCGCGGCCCCCCAGACGACGACGGCCCCGATCACCATCACCCCATGCCGCCGCACCCGGGAGAACGTCCCGGAGAACAGCCCACCCAGCACGGCCCCCACAGGAATCGCGGCGAACAGCAGCCCCAGCGCGAGCCCCTCCCCGTACGGCGCATACGTCTCGGCGGCCATCTGCGGAAACAACGCCCGGGGCATCCCGAACACCATCGCGATGACATCCGCGAGGAACGACAGCAGCAGCACCTTGTGCCGGGAGATGTACCGGAACCCCTCCGCGATCTCCCGCACCCCGGCCCGCCGGCTCCCGCTCCCGTCGAGCGGCGGCAACGAGGGCAGCCGGTAGACGGCCCACACCGTCACGCACAGCGCGACCGCGTCGATCAGATACAGCTCGGGCAGCCCGACGACGGGAATGAGCGCCCCCGCGAGCAACGGCCCGGCGACCAGCCCCGTCTGCATGACGGTCGACCCGAGCGCGTTGGCGGCGGCCAGTTCCTCGGCGGGCACCAACCGCGCGATGGACGCGTTGCGCGCAGGCGAGTTGAGGCCGAAGAACGCCTGCTGCACGGCGAGCAGCACCATCAGCACCCCGACGGAGTCCACCCCCGCGAACGCCTGCACCCAGAACAGCAGCGAGGTGACGGCGATCCCCGAGTTGGTGATCAGCAGCAGCCTGCGCCGGTCCATCGCGTCGGCGACGGCCCCGCCCCACAGCGCGAACACGACCATCGGCACGAGCCCGGCGAGGCTCGCGTACCCCACCCACGCGGACGACCCGGTGATGTCGTACACCTGCTTCGGCACGGCGACGGCCGTCAGCTGGCTCCCGACGGCCGTGACGATCGTCGACGACCACAGCCGCCGGTAGGCGGGCCGCCGCAGCGGCCGGGTGTCCATCGCCCACCGCCGCCACCCCTTGCGGACCGGCGCCGGTTCGTCGACCGGAGGACTGCTCTCACTGGTATCCACGCACACCTGCTTGCTGGTTACATCTTTCGCTGCCGGGGATCAGTGTCGCAGCCCGGTACGACGATCAGCTCCCCGCGATCAGCGTGACGCCCAGCACGATCATCGTCGCCGCGACGATCCCGTCCAGCACCCGCCAGGCCGACGGCCGGGTCAGGAACCGGCCCAGCAGCCGCGCCCCGAACCCGAGCGCGGCGAACCAGCACAGGCTCGCGACGGCGGCGCCGAGCCCGAACGTCCAGCGCAGGGCGCCCCGGTCGGCGGCGATGGAGCCGAGCAGGAAGACGGTGTCGAGGTAGACGTGCGGGTTGAGCCAGGTCAGCGCGAGGCAGGTGAGCACCGCCCGTTTCACCGACCCGGTCGTGTCCCCCTCGGCCGCCAGCGCCCCCTGCGGCCTCACCACCCGGCGGACGGCGAGTGCGCCGTACCCGAGCAGGAACGCGCCGCCGACCCAGCCGACGGCGGTCAGCACCCCCGGCCAGGCCACCACCAGCGCGCCCACTCCCCCGACGCCGAGGGCGATGAGGAGCGCGTCGGACAGGGCGCAGATCGCGACGACGGGCAGGACGGCGTCACGGCGGACGCCCTGGCGCAGGACGAACGCGTTCTGGGCGCCGATGGCGACGATCAGGGACAGGCCGGTGCCGAAGCCGGCCACGGCGGCAGTGAGTGCTGGGGGCATGCCGTCCACGCTACGAAGTGGATCACCGCGCGTACAGCTAAAGATTCTTACGTAACATTAGTGATCGTGATGACTGATCTCCCCCTCGACCAGGTGCGGACCCTCCTCGCCGTCGTCGACGAGGGCACGTTCGACGCGGCGGCGTCGGCCCTCCATCTGACGCCGTCGGCCGTCAGCCAGCGCGTGAAGGCGCTGGAGCAGCGCACGGGGCGGGTCCTGCTGCTGCGCACCAAGCCGGTGCGGCCCACGGAGCCGGGCGAGATCGTCGTCCGGTTCGCCCGTCAGCTCGCCCGCCTCGAACGGGACACGCGCTCCGAGCTGGGGATGAGCGGGGAGGGTGAGGCGACGCGCGTGTCGGTCGCGGTGAACGCGGACTCCCTGGCGACGTGGTTCCTGCCCGCGCTCTCCGGGGTTCCGCAGGAGCCGCGCCTGTACTTCGAGCTGCACCGCGAGGACGAGTCACGGACCGCGCAACTCCTGCGGGAGGGGCTGGTGATGGCGGCGGTGACGGCGTCGGCGGAGGCGGTGACGGGGTGCACGGTCCGTCCGCTGGGCACGATGCGCTACCTCGCGTCCGCGCACCCCGCGTTCGCGTCCCGGCATCTCACCGGCCCGCTCGCCGAAGCCCTCGCCGTGGCCCCCGTGGTCACCTTCGACCGCCGGGACCGCCTCCAGGACACCTTCGTCCGGCGGCTGGGCGGGGACGGCGCGAGCGCTCTGCGGCACGCGGTCCCCACCTCGGAGGGTTTCCTCGACGCGGTCGCCGCCGGACTGGGGTGGGGCATGGTCCCGGAGGTCCAGGCGGCACCGCTGTTCACGGCCGGCCGCCTGCTCTCCCTCGCCCCCGACCGGCCGCTCGACGTCCCCCTGTACTGGCAGCAGTGGAAGCTCAACTCCCCCGCGCTGGCGGCACTCGCCGAGACGGTGACGGCCACGGCACAAACGCTCCTGCGCTGAGCCCCTTACGCCTTCAGCCGCGCCTCCGCGCTGTCCAGCAGCATCTCCAGCGCCGTCGGGTACGCGCTGGTCACCATGTACGTCGTCAGCAGGGGTGCCGCCTCCGCGATGCGTGGATGCGTGGTGGCCGGCAGGCGCGCGTACGTGGACTGCCACTTGGCGTCGTCGGCGCGCTGGGAGGCGCGCGGGAGGGCGAGGGAGGCGGCGTCGAGGGCGGCGAAGCCGAGGGTCTGGTCGATGAACGCGTGGTAGATCCGGACGGTCTCGGCCAGCGGGAACCCGGCCCGGCGCAGGACGGCGAGGACGGCCTCGTCGGCGGCCAGTTCGTTCGCGCGCCCGGTGACCCGGCTCGCGGTGAGCTGCGCGGCGTGGGGGTGGGCGACGTACGCCTCGTAGATGCGCAGGCCCACCGCGTGCAGGTCGGCACGCCACTGCCCCGTCGGCTCCCAGCCCTGGAGCGCCTGTCCGATGAGGGCGTCGCCGATCGCGAGGGTGAGGTCGTCCATGCCCCGGAAGTAGCGGTACAGGGTGCTGGGGTCGCAGTCGAGGGCGACGCCGAGGCGGCGGGCCGAGAGGCCGGCGCTGCCGTGCTCGCGCAGCATCCGCAGCGCCGTCTCGACGATGAGCCCCTCAGAGAGGACGGTGCCGCTCTTGGTGGGCCGGCGCCGGCGGCGCTTCTCCTCGGGGACGACCTGCTTGGCCACGGGACCTCCTTATGCCAACGCCATTGACCTTACGTCCCACGCGCACGTTGGATGCTCACAAGGCGCGCGCACCCCTGTAGCGACATATCGACAGGAGCCTTGTCATGCGTGTACTGCTCGTAGGAGCCGGTGGCGTGGGAACCGCCATCACCCGGATCGCCGCCCGGCGGCCGTTCTTCGAGGCGATGGTGGTCGCCGACTACGACCCGGCCCGTGCGGCGGCGGCCGTCGCGGCGCTGGACGGCGACGACCGTTTCACGGCGGCGTCCGTCGACGCCGCCGACCAGGCGGCCGTCCGTGACCTGCTGACCCGGCACGGCTGTGACGTGCTGCTCAACGCGACGGACCCGCGTTTCGTCCTCCCCCTGTTCGAGGCGGCCCACGCGGCGGGGGCCACCTATGTCGACATGGCGATGTCCCTGTCCCGCCCGCACCCGGACCGCCCGTACGAGGAGTGCGGCGTGAAGCTGGGCGACGCCCAGTTCGCGCGGTCCGCGCAGTGGGCGGATTCGGGGGCGCTGGCGCTGGTCGGCATGGGCGTCGAGCCCGGCCTCTCGGACGTCTTCGCCCGGTACGCGGCGGACGAACTCTTCGACGAGATCGACGAGATCGGCATCCGCGACGGCGCGAACCTGACGGTCGACGGCCTGGACTTCGCTCCCTCCTTCAACATCTGGACGACGATCGAGGAGTGCCTGAACCCGCCGGTGGTCTACGAGGCGGACCGGGGCTGGTACACGACCGCGCCGTTCAGCGAGCCGGAGGTGTTCGACTTCCCCGAGGGCATCGGGGAGGTGGAGTGCGTGAACGTGGAGCACGAGGAGGTGCTCCTGGTGCCGCGCTGGGTGGACGCGCGGAAGGTGACGTTCAAGTACGGGCTCGGCAAGGAGTTCGTCGACACCCTCAAGACGCTGCACCGCCTTGAGTTGGACCGCACGGCCCCGGTGACCGTGCCGACGGCCCGAGGCCCGGTCGTCGTCTCGCCCCGGGACGTCGTCGCGGCCTGCCTGCCCGACCCGGCGTCCCTCGGGGAGCGCATGCGCGGCAAGACCTGCGCGGGCACGTGGGTGCGGGGCACGAAGGACGGCGCCCCGCGCGAGGTGTACCTGTACCACGTCGTCGACAACGAGTGGTCGATGGCCGAGTACGGCAGTCAGGCGGTCGTCTGGCAGACGGCGGTGAACCCGGTCGTCGCCCTCGAACTCCTCGCGGACGGCGTCTGGTCGGGCACGGGCGTCCTGGGCCCGGAGGCGTTCCCGGCCCGGCCGTTCCTGGATCTGCTGACGGAGTACGGGTCGCCGTGGGGTCTGCGTGAGCAGTGAGGCGGGGGGTGGGGGGAACCCGCCGTGGTCCGGCGAGTTCCCCACAAGCCGCTAGGAGAGCTTCGGTTTGCCCGCCGTGTAGATCCAGGTGCGGAACAGCGGGCCGAGGTTCTTGCCGGACGTCCGCTCGGCGAGGCGCTGGAACTGGGCGGTGGTGCCGTGGCCGGCCCGGTGCTCGCCCGCCCAGGCCCGCAGGACACGGAAGAAGACGGCGTCGCCGACGGTCCCCCGCAGGGCGTGCAGGGTCATGGCGCCCCGCGCGTACACGGGCCGGGCGAAGATGTTCGCCCCGCTGCCGGGGTTCCCCGGCGGGAACGCCCACAGTCCGTCGCCCTCCGGGGCGGCGTACAGCGCGTCGAAGGTCTTCTGCGCGCTGTCCCCGCCGTGCTGCTCGGCGTAGAGCCACTCCGCGTACGTCGCGAAGCCCTCGTTGAGCCAGATGTCCTTCCAGGAGGTCAGCGAGACGGAGTCGCCGAACCACTGGTGGGCGCTCTCGTGGACCAGGGTGGAGAGGGAGGGCGCCCGGTCGTACACGGGCCGGGTCTGGGTCTCCAGGGCGTAGCCGACCTGCGGCGCGTGATCGACGATCGAGCCGGCCGCGCGGAACGGGTAGGGCCCGAACAGCTTGCTCTCCCAGTCCAGTACGGCGGGCAGTTGCCTCGTGACGGGCTCCGCCGCGTTCGCCTCGCGCGGGTCGATCGCGTCGTACACCTTGACGCCGCTCTTGGTCGTGTACTGGCGGACCTTGAAGGTGCCGACGGTCGCGGTGGCGAGGTAGGCGGCCATGGGTTCGGGCTGGTGCCAGCGGAAGGTGGTCCGGCCGTTCCTGGTCCACTGGCCGACGAGGACACCGTTGGCGACGGCGGTGCGGCCCTGGGGGACGGTGATCGTGAAGTCGTAGGACGCCTTGTCCAGCGGGTGGTTGTTCGCGGGGAACCAGGTCATCGCGCCCTGGGGTTCCCCGGCGACGAACGCGCCGTCGTCGGTGGGGATCCAGCCGTCGGCCGAGCCGTCGGGGTCGGTGACGGGGGCGGGGGTGCCCTGGTAGGCGACGGTCACACGGTAGGTGTGGCCCTTGCGCAGGGGGTGGGAGGGGGTGACGACGAGTTCCTGGCCGGAGCGGCGGTGGGCGGCCCTGTGGTGGCCGACCGTCAGCTCGGTGACCTTGAGGCCGTCGAGGTCCAGGTCGAACCGGGTGAGGTCCTGGGTGGCGCGGACGGTGAGGACCGCCCTGCCGGCCAGGCGTTTCGTGCCCGGGTCGTAAGCGAGCGTCAGGTCGTAGTGGGAGACGTGGTATCCGCCGTTCCCGGCCAGCGGGAAGTAGGGGTCGCCGACGCCCGCGTTCCCGACGGGTCCGGCGACGGCGGGGCTCGCGGCGACCAGGGCGGCGGTGAGGGCGAAGGGGGCTGCGAGGGCGAGACGTCTGGGGGGCACGGGCGCTCCTGCGTGAGGTGTGATCAAACGCCCCTCACATTAGGTAACGGACGCCCTGCGTTCGTCCCCCATTCAGGTCAAACCACGGAGTGTGATCATTCTCCGGGGGCTTAGGGTCGCCCGTATGAGCCTCCGTGTCCGCCGCGTCTACGACCCCGCCGAGCCGGACGACGGGCTCCGCGTCCTCGTCGACCGCCTGTGGCCGCGCGGCCTGTCCAAGGACGCGGCCCGCGTCGACGAGTGGCCCAAGGCACTGACCCCGTCGACCGAGCTGCGCCGCTGGTACCACGCGGGCGAGGGGACGTACGAGGAGTTCGCGGAGCGGTACGAGGCGGAGCTGGCCGCTCCCGAGGCCGGACGGCTCCTCTCGGCACTCCGGGAGTCGGCGGCGCGGGGGACGGTGACGCTGCTGACGGCGGCGAAGGTCCCCGGTGAGAGTCACGCCGCCGTCCTGCTGCGCCTCTTGAGCTGACGTCAGCTCACCGCGTCTGCCGCGCCGCCGCCCGTCCGGCCGCCCGGCCCGAGAACAGGCAGCCCCCGAGGAACGTCCCCTCCAGCGCGTTGTAGCCGTGCACGCCGCCTCCGCCGAAGCCGGCGACCTCGCCTGCCGCGTACAGGCCCGCGATGGGCGTGCCGTCGGCGCCGAGGGCGCGGGAGTCGAGGTCGGTCTGGATGCCGCCGAGGGTCTTGCGGGTGAGGATGTGCAGCTTGATGCCGATGAGCGGGCCGGCGGCGGGGTCCAGGAGGCGGTGCGGGGTGGCGACGCGGCCGAGGCGGTCGCCGATGTAGCGGCGGGCGTTGCGGATGCCCTGGACCTGGGCGTCCTTGCTGTAGGGGTTGGCGATCTGGAGGTCGCGGGCCTTGATCTGGCGGCGCAGGGTGTCCGCGTCGAGGAGGGGTTTGCCGGTGAGGCCGTTCATCTTCTCGACGAGCCGGTCCAGGGTGTCGGCGACGACGAAGTCGGCGCCGTGGTCGAGGAACGCCTGCACCGGGGCGGGGGCGCCCTTGCCGAGGAGCCGGTCGCGCAGGACGGCCTTGCGGTCCTTGGCGGTGATGTCGGGGTTCTGCTCGGAGCCGGAGAGCGCGAACTCCTTCTCGACGATCTTCTGGGAGAGCACGAACCACGAGTGGTCGTACCCGGCGATGTCCTCGGTGGTGCGCAGGTGTTTGAGGGTGCCGAGGGTGTCGTAGCCGGGGAGGCAGGGGTCGGGGAGGCGGCGGCCGAGGGCGTCGAACCACATCGAGGACGGGCCGGGGAGGATGCGGATGCCGTGGCCGGGCCAGATGGGGTTCCAGTTCTGGATGCCCTCGGTGTAGTGCC
>NZ_JBTYMC010000287.1:0-8603 GCF_054880855.1 Streptomyces sp. S6
GCGGGCACCGCCGCGGTGACCGCTTCCGGGTGGTGGTGGGAGACCTCGCCCTGCCGGGCCGCCTGCTCCGCGACCGCGTCGAGGTCGGCGCTGTGCCAGGCACCGAGCGGGGCGGCCCGCATGGCGGCGCCGTTGCCCCAGGAACCCTGGCCGCCGAACTGTCCGGTGACCACGTCCCGCCAGGGCTCCCCCGCGCCGATCCGGCGCAGCACGTCATGCATCGACGCCCCGTAGCCGCGGTGCGTGTCCTCGGCGTAGGCCGCCGCGAGGCTCAGGGCCAGGCGGTCCTGGTCGACGACTCCCCCGCCCGCGAGGAGTTCCCGGACCAGCACCAGCGCCTGAGCGGTGTCGTCGCTCCACCGCCACAGCGTTTCCGGGGGCAGCGTCCGCGCCTCCAGGGCCGCCGTCCCCTGCCGGCGCAGGATGCCGAACCAGCGGTCGCCGAAGGCGTCGCCGAACGCGAGTCCGCGCAGTGAATCCAGCGCGGCGACAGGCACATTGATCATCGGCGCAGTATCACAGCGCGCCGGCTCCCCCGCACCCCTGTTTCACAACGCCCGGCCCCTGGCCGGCAGGACATCGCCTGTGTCGGACACCGAGCGTCACGGATAGGGTGAGCGGTGATCAACCGGACGGGTGGGGATGAGGGCGGCGCGCGCTATGGGCGGCACTGAGGAGAGACAGTCGGCGGGTTCCGGGCGTCCCACGTCGAGGGACGTCGCCCGGCTCGCGGGGGTGTCGCACACCGCCGTCTCGTTCGTGTTCAACGGGCGTGCCGAGGGCAATCTCTCCCTGGCCACGCAGGAGCGCATCCGGCAGGCGGCGGCCCAGTTGGGTTACCGTCCCGACCCGGTCGCCCGTGGTCTGCGCCGGCGCCGTACGGCCGTGATCGGGCTGGTCACGGACGAGATCGCGTCC
The DNA here is from genome assembly GCF_054880855.1 of Streptomyces sp. S6. Taxonomy (NCBI): domain Bacteria; kingdom Bacillati; phylum Actinomycetota; class Actinomycetes; order Kitasatosporales; family Streptomycetaceae; genus Streptomyces; species Streptomyces sp. S6. The sequence continues at coordinate 919 of NZ_JBTYMC010000287.1, forward strand.
TCGCCGTTCGCGGGCCGGCTGCTGCGCGGCGCGATGGAGACGGCCTGGGACAACGATCACCTGGTGCTGACGGTGGACTCCGGCGGCGACCCGGCGAAGGAGGACGCGGCCGTCGCGGAGCTCCTCGACCGCCGGGTGGACGGCATCATCTACGCCGCGATGTCGCTGCGCCGCGTCCGCGTCCCCGACGGCCTGCACCGCACCCCGTCCGTCCTCGCCAACTGTCTGCCGCAGGACGACTCGTTGCCGGCGGTCGTCCCCGCCGAGCGTGCCGGTGGCCGCACCGCCGCCCGGCTGCTGCTGGAGGAGGGGCACCGTCGCGTCGCGATGGTCGGCGGACAGAACGACATCGCGTCGGCCGAGCGGCTGAGGGGTTTCCGGGACGCCCTGCGGGTCGAGGGGATCATGGTGCCGAAGGAGTGGGCGGTGCGCACGGGCGGCGAGATCTCCAGCGGGTACGAGGGGGCGCTGCACATCCTCGACGGTGCCCCGGCCGACCGGCGTCCGACCGGGGTCTTCTGCTACAACGACCGGGTCGCGGCGGGCGTCCTGCACGCCGCGACCCGGCTGGGCATCCCGGTGCCGGGCGCTCTCTCGGTGGTCGGCTACGACGACCAGGAGCACATGGCGGAGTTCCTGACCCCGCCGCTGACGACGGTCGCGCTCCCCCACCATGCGATGGGTGAGGCCGCCGCCCGGCTCCTGCTCGACTCCATCGACACCGGCCGCACCCCGCCCGCCACCACGCGCCGCATCGCCTGCCCGGTGATCAGTCGGGCGTCCCTGGGAGCAGCTCCCACCCCGTGACCTCGGCCGCCGCCCCCGACACCACGAGTTCGGGAGCGGCGTCGTAGAGCCGCTGGGTCACCGTGGCCCGGTCGTCGAGGAACAGTTCGGCCAGCGAGCCGTCGACGAGCAGCCGCAGTTGCCTGCCCGGGGTCCGCAGCACGATCGGCTCGTCGGCGCGTTCCAGGGTCACGGTGCCCGCGTCCGGGTCGAGTCGCAGCGTCGTCGTCGGCAGGCTCACGGTGGTGGGGCCGTGTGCGGTGACGGTGAGGTCGCAGGAGTGCGGTAGCGGGACCCGGCCGCCGCCGTCCAGGGTGACGAACGGCTCGGCGGCGCGCAGCAGTTCGAGTTCCCGTGCGGGGACGACCCGCAGCGTGCCGTCCGGATGGGTGTCCACCTCCCTCGGCGCGGTGAGGACGCCGGCCCAGCCCGCGCGGTCCACCTCGCTCTGCTCGCGCGCCTCCCACGACCAGCCCCACATCAGGGTCCGGCGGGGTTCCGGGAGGACGGCGGGGGCGTAGAGGTCCGGGCCGTGGTCGAGGCGGCCGGCGGTGTGGGGCTCGAAGCGCAACTCGCCTTCGGGGGACGGGGTCAGACGTCCCGTCAGGTATCCGGTCGTCCACGGGTCGCCGTCCCACAGCGACACGACGAGCGTCCACTCCCCGGCGGCCGTCGCGTACAGCTGCGGGCATTCCCAGCCGACGGCCCGGTCGCCGAACGCCTCGGCCGCCACGGGGTCGTGGCCGTCGAGGAGGACTCCGGCGAAGCGCCAGTCGGTGAGGTCGTCGCAGTCGTAGAGCAGGACCGAGGGGGTGCCGTCGGCGTGGCCCGCGCCGAGGAGGGCCCAGCGGTGTCCGTCGTGGGTGAAGACGAACGGGTCGCGGAACATGACGGCGTCGAGGTCGGCCGGGGGTCCGGTCAGCACGGGGGCCGGGAGCGGTTTCCAGTCGGTGAGGGTCTCGTCGTCGGGGACGACGGCGCGGGCGAGGCAGACGGTGCCGAGGCCGGTGTGGTGGCGGTCGATGCCGGTGTAGACGGCGGTCGGCACGCCGTCGTCGTCGACCACGCAGCCGGACCAGCAGCCGGCCTCGTCGGGGCCGTCGGGGGTCGGGGTGAGGGCGATCGGGTGATGCTCCCAGTGCAGGAGGTCGGGGCTGGAGACGTGGCCCCAGTGGATGTCGTCGTGCACGGGGGCGGCCGGGTTGTGCTGGTAGAAGAGGTGGTAGCGGCCCTGCCAGCGGAACGGCCCGTTGGGGTCGTTGATCCAGCCGGTGGGCGGACGGACCCTGAAACGCGGTGCGTTGGGGTCGTGGTTCAACGGTTGACTCCTGCGGATGTGATGCCCTCGCGCAGAGGGCGCTGGCCGACGACGAACACGGCGACGGCGGGGAGCATGGACAGGACGACGCCGGCGAGGACGACGGAGATGGAGCCGGTGCCGAGGTTGCCCTGGAGGGAGACGAGGCCCAGCGGCAGCGTGTAGTTCTGGCCGGAGGTCTCCAGGATCAGCGGCCGGAAGAATTCGTTCCAGTGGTAGTTGAAGGCGAGGACGCCGACGATCGCGAGGCCGGGAGCTGCGAGCGGCGCGTAGACGGAGCGGAAGATCCGCCAGGGCGCGGCGCCGTCCAGCATGGCGGCCTCGCCCAGGTCCTTGGGCATGCCCATGAAGTACTGGCGCATGAGGAAGGTGCCGAAGGCGGTCGGGAAGGCCGGGACGATCAGGCCGAGGAGGGTGTCGGTGAGGCCCATCGACTTCAGGACCAGGAACACCGGGACGATGGTGACCTGGAGCGGCACCATCATGGTGGCCAGGACCAGCCCGAACAGGGGCTTCTTGAACCGGAATTCGAGGCGTGCGAAGGCGTATCCGGCGAGGCCGGCGGTGATCATCTGGCCGACCGCGATCAGTGCGGTCACGAGCGTGGAGTTGAGGGCCAGCAGCCAGACGTCCAGTTGGTCGAACACGCCCCGGTAGGCGTCGGCCGTGGGGTGCGTCGGGATGATCTGCGGGGGCAGGTCGAAGGACTGGGCGGGGGTGCGCAGGGAGGTGGACACGGTCCAGATGACCGGGCCGAGGGTCAGCAGCGCGCACACGGTCAGGGCGGCGATCCGCGCCCAGGGCCCGAGGGTGTGCCGGGTACGACTGAGGGAAACCGCTTGGCTCATGGGACTCACCCGGCTCACTGGTAGTGGACGAAACGCCGGCTGAGCCGGAACTGGAGGGCGGTCACCGCCATGATCAGCACGAACAGCAGCACGCCCACCGCGGACGCCTCGCCGAAGCGCAGCTGCTCGAACGCCGTCTCGTAGATGACCATCACGACGGTGCGGGTGGAGTCGCCGGGTCCGCCGTCGGTGAGGACGTACGGCTGCTCGAAGACCTGGAGCGCGTTGATCACGCCGACGACGGTCGCCACCAGCAGCGTCGGCGACAGCAGCGGCAGCGTGACGTGGAGGTGTTTGCGCAGTCCGGTGGCGCCGTCGAGGGAGGCGGCCTCGTGGATCTCCTTGGGGATGTTGTTCAGGCCGCCGACGAACAGCAGGAACGAGAAGCCGAACTGCTGCCAGACGTAGACGATGACGACGGTGGCCATCGCCGCGTTCTCGGACGTCAGCCAGGGCACGGGGGCGATCCCGACCAGCCCGATCAGCCAGTTCACGACGCCGAAGTCCTGGTTGAAGAGGTACTTCATCACGACGGAGATCGAGGCGGCGGACAGCACCAGCGGGAAGAAGAACGCGGAGCGGAACACCGACCGCAGCCACCCCGGCATCCGCCCGGTCAGCGTGAGCGCCAGGGCCAGCGCGATGACGAGTTGCAGGGCGACCGCGAACACCATGAACACCAGGGTGTTGCGGAAGGACACCAGCACGGTCGAATTGCCGAAGACCTCACGGTAGTTGGCGGTCCCGGCGAAGGTCGGGGAGTCGATGACGTTCCACTGGAAGAGGCTCAGGACGACCGAGCCTGCGATCGGGACGACGGTGAAGACGACGATGCCGACGACGGTGGGCGCCAGGAACAGCGTGGCCAGCAGGCGGGTGCCGCGCTCCCGGGGTGAGGGGCGCGGGGCGGACTGCGACGGAACCGGGGTCCGTGCGGGCGCGGGGATCTGCGTGCTCGTCATATCTCACGCTCCATGGCCTTCTCCAGGTCGCCCTGCATCCGGCGCAGCGCGGGGCGCACCGCGCGCGGGGAGGCGAGGGCGGTCCCGGTGTGCTTGAGGAGGACGTCGGTCACCTCGGCGACCTGCGGCGGCGCCGGGATCGGCCCGGTGTCGGGGAACTTGTCGAGGGTGTCGTAGAAGACGGGCCAGTGCGCCGGGCCGGTCTCCCGGTAGCGGTCTGCCGTCAGCATGGAGCGGCGGGCCGGGGTCGTCTGGTTGGTGTCGAACAGGGCGGTGAGCGTGTCCTTGCGGGCGGCGTACTTGATGAACTCCCAGGCCTCGTCCTGTTTCTTGGAGGTGCGCAGCAGGGCGTAGCCGGCGGCGCCGAACTGCATGCGCTGGGTGCGCCATCGCGGGAAGTACTGGACGTCGAAGGCGTCGCCCGCCATGCCGGCCTGGTGCAGGCCGCCCGCCCAGAAGCCGCCGGCGGGGGTGACGCCGACGCGGCCGGTGGAGAAGACGCCGACGAGGTTCTGGCCGTTGCCGCCCTCGGGGCGGGTGCAGAGGTCGTCGCGGATGAGGGAGGCGAGGTAGTCGTACGCCTCCTCGACGCGGTCGTGGGTGGCCTGCGGGGTGGTCCAGCGGAAGCCGCCGCCGCGTCCCCGGCGTTCGGCGGCCGGGTAGAAGGAGTCCCAGAGCCAGGCGCCGCCGGGGGCTTTGGACTCGGCGAGGAGGTTGGTGTCGTTGTTGAACAGCCAGGGCACGACGCCGCCCCACAGCCGGTTGGTCCAGAAGTAGGGGGTGAACTGGGAGCCGTTGGACTTCTTCATGGCGCGCAGCAGGGCGGTGAAGTCGTCGCGGGTCCAGTCGGGGGCCGGGAAGTCGGCGCCCGCCCGGCGCAGGACCTGCCGGTTGAGGTACATGTCGGCGGCGTTGAACTCGACGGGGAGCTGATAGAGGCTCCCCTCGTACATCATCGACTCCACCAGTGAGGGGTGGACGTCGGCGAAGTACTCCTTCAGTTCGGCCGCGTCCCGTTTCACGTACCGGTCGAGGGGGACGCCGAGGCGCTGGGCGAACAACTGGACGCCCTCGGTGGCGACGTAGACCAGGTCGGGTGCGGTGCCCGCCGCGATCTGGGTGAGGATCTTCGCGAAGAAGTCCGACCAGTCGACGGCCTGGACCGCGTTGATCCGCAGTTTGATGTCCGGGTGCGTCTTGCGGAATCCCTCGGTGAGGGTACGGATGGCCTCCGGCCCGTAGGCGGGGCCGAGGGTGGCGACGGTGAGGGAGCCGTCGTCGCGGCCGGGGATGTCGGCGCCGGTGAGCCGGTCCCAGCTCGCGGCGGTTCCGGTCAGGGCGGCGGCTCCCGCGCCGTAGGCGCCGTACCGCAGCAGCGTGCGGCGAGTGAGGTGCGAGTCGGTCATCCAGGTGCCTAACTCGTGTTAGTTCAGCGTTGATGCCCCAGATGATGGGAAGCGCGTCGCGGCCATGTCAAGAGGCGCGCACGCTTGACCTTTAACGAGTTAGGTCGCACAGTCCTGCTTCACATGAGCCGCCGTTCTCACGAGAGGGACGATGTGTGATGCCCGGAATATCCAGGAGAGCCCTGTTCGCGGGGTCGGCCGTGGGGGTGACGGCCTCGGTGCTGCCCACCCCGGCCGAGGCCCGGCCGAAGTCGGCGCCGGTCTGCGCGCGGTACCGCGCCGAGTACCACCACACGGTCCCCGACGGCTGGAAGAACGACCCGCAGCGACCGGTGTGGATCGACGGCACGTACCACTGCTACTACCTCTACAACGCCGACTATTTCACCGGCGTCGTCGGCACGGCCTGGCGGCTGGCCACCAGCACCGACCTGGTCACCTTCCGGGACCGCGGCGTCGCCGTCCCGAAGGACACGACCCCCAACGGGGACGTCTGGTCGGGCTCGGCGGTGGTCGACACGCACGGCTCCGCCGGGTTCGGGGCCGGCGCCGTCGTCGTCCTCGCCACCCTGTCGCCGGGCGGCGGCACGGACCGCCAGGAGCAGTTCCTGTACTACTCCACGGACCGGGGCCGCACCTTCACGCACTACGGCATCGCGCCGGTGCTGCCGAACCCGGGTGTGACCGACTTCCGCGACCCGAAGGTGATCCGTGACGAGGAGCGCGGGCGCTGGGTGATGGCTCTCGCCGAGGGCTCCAAGGTGGGCTTCTACCACTCCGGCGACCTGAAGAGCTGGACGTACGCCGGCGGCTTCGTCAAGGAGGGGCTCGGCGCGCTGGAGTGCCCCGACCTGTTCCGGCTGACCGCCTCCGACGGCACCACGAAGTGGGTGCTCGGCGTGAGCGGCAACGGGAAGGGCGCGGGGCTGCCGAACACGTACGCCTACTGGACCGGCGCCTTCGACGGCAGCACGTTCACCCCCGACGCCGGTGACCCGCAGTGGCTGGACCACGGGTTCGACTGGTACGGCGCCGTCACCTTCGAGAAGCACCGCGCGGACGGCTCGGTCGACCCCGCCGTCCGGTACGCGATGGGCTGGCTGAACAACTGGGACTACGCGAACACCACGCCCACGATCGACTGCGACGGCTTCAACGGCACCGACTCGATCGTCCGCGAGGTCACCCTGAAGCGGACGGCGTCCGGCGCGTACCATCTCGCCTCCCGCCCGGTCGCCGCCCTCGACACCCACGTCTCACGCACGGTGCGCCTCGGCGACATCCCGGTCGACGGCAGCCGCGTCCTCGACTACACGGGCACCGCCTACGAGTTGACCTGCCGCATCACCTGGGACCGCCTCACCGGCGCGGGCGTCCAGCTCCGCCGCTCCGCCGACGGCAGCCGGCACGTCGACGCCGGTGTCTACCGCGACTACGCATTCCTCAACCGGCGCGGCGCCGTCAACCCCGACACCTCCGGCAAGTGGCAGGAGAGCCACTCCCCCTTCGACCCGTCCGGCCGCACGGTGACCCTGCGGATCCTGGTCGACCGCACGTCCGTCGAGATGTTCGTGGACGACGGCCGGTACACGCACTCCTCGGAGGTGTTCCCCTACCTCGTCGACACGGGGCTGGCGCTGTTCACGATCGACGGCGGCGCGGTCTTCCGGGACGTGGTGATACGGGAGTTCGGCGTGTAAGCCGCTCGGGCCGGCCCGGGTACGTCAGGGGTCTTCGGGCCGGCCCGGCGGTCCTCAGCGTGCGAGGGTGTCGAACCAGCGGACGATCTGGGGCCCCGCCAGCTTGAAGGATCCGCCGTGGTCGGTCTTTCCGTGGTCGATCACGGGGGCGGTGACTCCGTGGCGGGCCAGATCGGCCGCGCAGTCGAGGGAGTTGGCGATGGCCACGTCCGTGTCGCCGGCCGCGCTGTGCAGGCGTACGGGGACATCGGGCTTCCAGTCGCAGGTGCCGTCCTGTGCCTTGAGCGCGGCCAGCAGGGCGCCGTCCGGGTGCTGGAGGCGCTGGTAGAAGCTGTCGGTGAGGAGTCGCTTCGCCGAACCGGGGAGTTTGGTGACGATGTCCTCCTCGGTGTGGTGGGTGTCGAAGAGTTGCTCCACGTATCCCGCGTAGGGCTGCCGGAAGACCTCGGCCGGACTGCGGTAGATGGGGTGCAGCCGGTTCTGCGCGGTGAGGAAGTACGCCATGTAGATCTCACCGCTGATGTCGTTGACGCGGCCGTCGAGCAGGGCCGGCACCGGGACCTGGTCCATCGTGTAGTCGTCGGTGGTGACCGAGCCGGTGCCGTAGACGGAGACACCCCAGGTGATCCGGTCGGTACCGGCCGGGACCTGGGGGGTGCGGACGC
>NZ_JBTYMC010000288.1:0-8471 GCF_054880855.1 Streptomyces sp. S6
TGACTCGCGTCGATCAGCCGGAACGCCTCGTCGTCCGCACCCTCGTTCACCGCCCGCATGATCGCGGCGGCGGTCCGATGCCCGTGCCCCGGCACGAGCGCCAGGAACGCGTCGGACCCAACAGCGCCGCCCTCGCCCTGCGCACGGACCGGCGTGCGCAGGTGCACGGACCCGAGCACTTCCTCGACGAATGGCAGGACATCTCGGCGATCAGCACCCCCGTGCACGCGCCGGGCACCCCCCGCCCCACCGGCACGGTCACGGTCGCCACCCGCCTGTGCGAGGACTGCGCCGCCCGCACCGAGGCGGCCCACTCCTGCGTCCCGCACGCCTCGGCCGCCCTCACCGAAGCCGCCGCCGCGGCCATCGAGGCGGAACTCGTCGCCCGCGCCACCACCCCCGAACGGCTCCTCCTCGACGCCTACCTCGCCGCCCGCACCGAGGACCGGCCCGTCGCCGCGTTCGGCGGCCACAGCAGACTCGTCGACGACACGGCCGCCCGCGCCCTCACCCCCGAGGACCTCCACCACCTCGAACGCACCGCCCTGCGCGACCCCGGCGCCCGCCGCCTGACCGTCGCCGGACGCGCCGTCGACCTCACCCCGGTACGCCGCGGCGAGACGACCGTCGGCGTCGTCGCCGTCCTCGGCCCCGCCCCCGACCGGCACACCCCCACCCCCTGCCGCACCCGCCCCCCGCTCCTGATCACCGGCGAACGCGGCACCGGCAAGACCACCCTGGCCCGCGAACTCGCCCCCGAAGCCAGCACGGTGGACGCGGCGGAGGGCGAACTCGGCGACATCCTGCGAGACCTGACGGACGGTCACCCCCTGATCCTGCGGCACGCCGAACGCCTCGCCCCCTCCGACATCGCCGCCCTCAACTCCCTCCTCGACACCCACCCCGCCGCCCCCCTCTACGTCACCTACACCCCCGGCACGCCCCCGGGCCCCTGCCTCCAGCGCCTCCTCGACGTCCTCGCCGCCCGCACGGTCACCCTCCCCGCCCTGCGTGAACGCCCGGACTCCGTCGCCGAGTTGATCAAGGCGGTCACCCCGAAACCGCCCCCCGGACAGCCCCCGCTCACCTGGTCCCTCGACGCCCTGCGCGCCCTGGAGCGCCACCCCTGGCCCGGCAACCTCACCGAACTCACCCACGTCGTCCACGCGCTGGCCCACGAACGCCGCCTCACCGGCCCCGTCCGCAGGGCCGAACTCCCCGACGCGGTAAGGGAAGGACCGGCTCACCGCCCGCTCAGCCCGATGGAGGACGCCGAACGCACCACCATCCTCCAGGCACTCAAACGGCACGGCGGGAACAAGGCGCGCGCGGCGGCGGCCCTCGGCATCGGACGGGCAACCCTCTACCGCAAACTGCGCAGTTACCGCCTCTGACACCTCAACTGTCCCCAGCGGAACGGCAGTTCCGACCGGTCGGTCTTTCCCGAGTCTTGACTCCACACCGGGTCCACCCCGATCCTCAGGCGTGAAGATCTTGCGACGGTCATGACAATCCCGCGAAACGGCGACGGCCGCACAACGGAACGCCGCACACCCCGGCTCGTCGACCGCGCCCCCCGCCGACCCGAGGGACCGCCCATGACCACGGCCCGACGCAGACGCGTCACCCTGCTCACCCTCCTGCTGCTCCTGCTGACGACGGCCCTGGTGCCGACGCCGAGCGCGGCGGCCACGGACTGGTGGAACCCCACCGCCCGCCCGGCCCCGGACGCGCAGATCAACGTCACCGGAGCGCCGTTCACCGGCACGAACGCGGCCGGCGAGGTGCGCGGCCTCGTCGACGCCCACAACCACCTCTTCTCCAACGAGGCGTTCGGCGGCCGGCTCATCTGCGGCAAGGTGTTCTCCGAGGCGGGTGTCGCCGACGCCCTCAAGGACTGCCCCGAGCACTACCCGGACGGCACCTGGGCGGTCTTCGACTTCATCACCCACGGCGGCGACGGCAAGCACGACCCGGGCGGCTGGCCCACCTTCAAGAACTGGCCCGCCTACGACTCGATGACCCACCAGGCCAACTACTACGCCTGGATCGAGCGCGCCTGGCGCGGCGGCCAGCGCGTCCTGGTCAACGACCTCGTCACCAACGGCGTCATCTGCTCCGTCTACTTCTTCAAGGACCGCTCCTGCGACGAGATGACGTCGATCCGCCTCCAGGCGAAGCTGACGTACGACCTCCAGGCGTTCATCGACAAGCAGTACGGCGGCACCGGCAAGGGCTGGTTCCGGATCGTCACCGACAGCGAGCAGGCCCGCAAGGTCATCGAGCAGGGCAAACTCGCCGTGATCCTCGGCGTCGAGACGTCCGAGCCGTTCGGCTGCAAGCAGGTCCTCGACATCGCGCAGTGCTCCGAGGCCGACATCGACAAGGGCCTCGACGAGCTGTACGCGCTCGGCGTGCGCTCGATGTTCCTGTGCCACAAGTTCGACAACGCGCTGTGCGGCGTCCGCTTCGACGAGGGCGGCCTCGGCACCGCCATCAACGTCGGCCAGTTCCTGTCCACCGGCACGTTCTGGTCCACCGAGAAGTGCGCCACCGCGATGCACGACAACCCCATCAACGGCGCCAAGTCCGAGGCCGAACAGGAACTGCCGGACGGCGTCGAGGTCCCCCCGTACACCGGTGACGCCCAGTGCAACAAGCGCGGCCTCACCGAACTCGGCGAGTACGCGGTGCGCGGCATGATGCAGCGCAAGATGATGCTGGAGATCGACCACATGAGCGTCAAGGCCACCGGCCGGGTGCTCGACATGTTCGAGGCCGCCTCCTACCCTGGTGTCATCTCCTCGCACAGCTGGATGGACCTCAAGTGGACCGAGCGGGTCTACGCGCTCGGCGGGTTCGCCGCCCAGTACATGCACGGCACCGAGCAGTTCGTGAAGGAGGCCGCCCGCACGAAGGCCCTGCGCGACAAGTACCGCGTCGGCTACGGCTTCGGCACCGACTTCAACGGCGTCGGCTCCCACCCCGGCCCGCGCGGCGACACCCCGACGAAGGTGACGTACCCCTTCACCAGCGTCGACGGCGGCTCCGTCATCGACCGGCAGACCAGCGGGCAGCGCACCTTCGACATCAACACCGACGGCGCCGCCCACTCCGGGATGATCCCCGACTGGATCGAGGACATCCGCAGGTCCGGCGGCCAGGACGCGGTGGCCGACCTGCTGCGGGGCGCCCAGTCCTACCTCACCACCCTGGGGGCCACCGAGCGCCACCGGGCGGGCGTCGACCTCGCCCGCACCGGCACCGCGACGGCCTCCTTCTCCGAGTCCAACCCCTTCACCAGCTACCAGCCCGACCGCGCGATCGACGGCGACCCCGGCACCCGCTGGGCCAGCGACTGGAAGGACGACCAGTCCTGGCAGGTCGACCTCGGCGCCTCCCAGTTGGTCGGCAGGGTGACGCTGGACTGGGAGCGCGCGTACGGCAAGGCGTACCGCGTCGAGCTCTCCCCGGACGGCGTGAACTGGCGGACCGCATGGTCCACCACGGCCGGTGACGGCGGCCTCGACACCGCCCGCTTCACCGCGACCCCGGCCCGCTACGTCCGCGTCCAGGGCGTCGAGCGCGGCACCAAGTGGGGTTACTCGCTGCGCGAAGTCGGCGTCTACAGCGGCTGAGTGACAAAGCGTCAGGGCCGCGCACCGGTGGATTCCGGTGCGCGGCCCTGACGTTCAGCGAACGATCAGCACTTCCCCTTGCAGGGTTCTCCTCGCTTGATCGGGATCTTGATGACGAGGCCGTTGTTCGTGACGGTCAGCTTGTACGTCGTCGTCCTCGGGTTCTTCGGCATCTCGTAGCCTTCCGGGACGTCCTTGACGACCGCGTAGTACACACCCGGCGGCAGCGGCTTGAAGCCGCACTTGCCGGTGCCCGGCGTCGCGCACTCGCCGACCTTCGGACCCTTGTCCTTCCACAACTGCACGACCACGCCACCGAGCGGCTTGCCCGTCTTCGCGTCGGTCGTCAGGACCGTCAGGTCGAGCTGCTTGACCAGGCCGCCGTCCAGCGTGAGGTCCTCACGGTGGCCGGGGCCGAGGGTGGTGACCCCGGTGCAGCCGGTCCTCGGGTTCGCGGACGAGTCGTCACCGACCTTGCCCGCGTTCGCCTTCGTCCAGTCGTACCCGGCCGGCTTCGTGAAGCAGACCTTGTACTTGCCGTCGGGCAGCTTGTCGAACAGGTACTTGCCGTTCGCGTCGGTCGTCGTGGTCTTCAGCGTCTTCCCCGTCGCCGGGTCGATCAGCTTGACCGTGACGCCCTTCGCGCCCTTCTCGCCCTTGTCCTGGATGCCGTTGGCGTTGTCGTCGTACCAGACGTAGTCGCCCAGCTTGTTGAGCGGGGTGAGACCCGCGTCCAGGGTGAGGTCCGTGCGGTTCAGCGGGCCCAGGGTGACCGGCGTCGAGCAGCCGGTCTTCGGGTCGACGACGGAGTCGTTGCCGGAGGCGCCCGCGTTCTGCTTCGTGAACTGGTAGCCGTCGGGGGCCGTGAAGCAGACCTTGTACGAACCGTCGGGCAGGTTGTCGAAGACATACTTGCCGTCGGTGCCGGTCGTCGTGGTCTTGACCGTGTTCCCGGTCGCCGGGTCGATCAGCTTGACCGGGACCCCGGGAGCCGGCTTCTCGTCCGGGTCCTGGATGCCGTTGCCGTTGGTGTCGTACCAGACGTAGTCGCCCACCTTGTTGAGCGGCGTGAGACCTGCGTCGAGGGTGAGATCCTCGCGGTTGGCCGGGCCGAGGGTGACCTCGTCGGAGCAGCCGGTCTTGGGGTCGACGACGGAGTCGTTGCCGGAGGCGCCCGCGTTCTGCTTGGTGAACTGGTAGCCGTCGGGCTTGCTGAAGCAGACCTTGTACTTGCCGTCGGGCAGGTTGTCGAAGAGGTACTTGCCCTTGTCGTCCGTCGTCGTGGTCTTGATCGTGTTCCCCGTCGCCGGGTCGATCAGGTTGACGGTGATTCCGGGGGCGGGCTGTTCGGTCGGGTCCTGGATGCCGTTGCCGTTGGCGTCGTACCAGACGTAGTCGCCGAGCTTGTTGAGCGGGACGAGACCGGCGTCCTGGGTGAGGTCGGCGCGGTTGGCCGGGCCGAGGGTGACCTCGTCGGAGCAGCCGGTCTTGGGGTCGACGACGGAGTCGTTGCCGGAGGCGCCCGCGTTCTGCTTGGTGAACTGGTAGCCGTCGGGCTTGCTGAAGCAGACCTTGTACTTGCCGTCGGGGAGTTTGTCGAAGAGGTACTTGCCGTCGGTGCCGGTCGTCGTGGTCTTGACCGTGTTGCCGGTGGCGGGGTCGATCAGGTTGACGGTGATTCCGGGGGCGGGCTTCTCGTCCGGGTCCTGGATGCCGTTGCCGTTGGTGTCGTACCAGACGTAGTCGCCGAGCTTGTTGAGCGGGGTCACGCCCGCGTCCACGTCGTGGTTGACGTAGCCGGGGTCACCGACGGCGACCGTCGTCTTCCCGGTCTTGTCGGGCTTGGAGTTGACGTGGTCGTCGCCGCCCGCGTTCGCCTTGGTGAACTGGAGATCGGCGGGGGCGGGGGTGCCGGGCAGGCCGGAGGTGTCGGCGCCCGAGTAGTCGAAGGTGACGTCGTACGTGGTGTTCGGCTTGAGGCCCTCGGCGGTGCCGATGTAGTACTCGCCGTTCGCGTCGGTCGTCGCGGTGAGGGTCCGCCCGTTGGGGTCCGTCAAGGTGACGACGACGCCCGGCAGCGGTGCCTCGGAGGGGTCCTGGATGCCGTCGCCGTTGGCGTCGTACCAGGTCCGGTTGCCGATCTGGACCGGCGGCGGGGTGGAGATCAGCTCCAGGTCGGCGAGGCCGTTGCCCTTGCCGAACAGGTTCGCGCCGTCGGACCAGGTCGACTTGAGGAGCAGGTTGCCGATGACCGTGCCGCTCTGGTCGGCCCGCTTGCGGGTGGGCACCGAACCGTCCGCGACCCACTCGCGCACACCCTGCTCGTACGCCTGGTTGGTCCACGGGTCGAACACCGTCGACCACAGCTTCTTGCGGTACGGCTGGAGCGCGAGCCCGCCCTCGGTGATCTGGTCGTGGTGGGCGTCCGACAGGATCGTCGTGTCGTCGTAGAACTCGCCGTCACCGGGACCCTGCTTGTTCCCCGGGTTCGCCCCCGTGAACGAGCCGCAGGAGCCGTTGTTCTCCAGCGTGTACCCCGACCCCGCCACGCACGCCCGCAGCACGTCGCCTGCGGCGACGACGGACACCTGAGTCGTCGTCGACCCGTGGAGGTAGGTGGAGCTGCCCTGCATGTCGGCGAACCGGTCGCGGAAGCCCATGATGAGGTCGCCGTTGTCGGCGATCTCGATGTTGGACAGCATCGGCTGCGGAGCCGTGACGAACGAGTGCTCCTCGGGGGCCGGCACCCGCTCGTTCCACGCCTCCCAGTCCGCGCTCATCCGCGCGCCGACCTTCGTCGAGTCGTCGCAGCGGTAGGCGGTGCTGGGGTTTCCGATGAACCGGTAGGCGCAGCCCCGGTCGAAGTCCAGCGCGTGGGTGAAGATCTCGCTGAACGACCCGCCCTTGAACTCGTAGACGTGCGCGCTCAGCTTCGACGGGTCGCCCCACTCCAGCGTCGGCGTGACGGTCGACTCCGCCCCGCACACCCCGCCGACCAGGACGCGCTTCCCGCGCACCCCGATGCCGTACGGATGCCACTGGCCGACACAGCCGGCCGGCGCCGGGATGTCGTACGACGCGGGCGTGCCCGCCGACACACCGTCACCGGTGCCGTTGACGGGCACGCTGTACAGCTTGGAGTCGTTCAGGTTGACGGCGTACAGCGTCTTGCCGTCGCCGGTGACGTCGACGTCACCGAGCCCCTCGCGGCCGACCTTGCTGTAGATCACGTCGTCGTGGAGGTAGTTGCCCGTGGAGTCGTGGCCGGTGAGGGAGCCCGGCAGGGTCGTGAACGTCGTCACGGCCTTGCTGGTGTCGTTGTACCGGTAGATCGCGTTGACGGGGCCCGCCGGACCGTACTCGGTGTGCCGCTTCACCGACGTGCCCATGAAGACGTTGCCCGTGCGGTCGGTGCCGATACCGAAGACGGCCTGCTGGTCCGTGTTCTTGGTGAGTTCGGTGAACGTGCCGCCGGGTGTCCAGCCCTGGAAGTTCCCCTCGAACCGCAGCAGACCCTGCATGCCGGTCGCGTCGCCCTTGGCGAGGCCGGCCGTGACCAGGGTCGGGGTCTCGGGGTAGTAGACGTCCGGCTCCAGGAAGCCGGTCGTGTACACGACGTCCTTGCCGCCGGAGACGTCCACGAAGCCGGTGTTCGAGCGGATCACCCCGGCGCCCGTGCCGAGGCCCGCGACCGCCGGCTGGTAGGTGGAGGTGTCGGGGTTCTTCACCTGGATCCGGTACTTGCCGCCGGTCAGCGCGGAGGAGGCCGGGGTGAAGGCAGCGACGCCGTCCGCGCCGGTCGTCGCGGTGAGCGTGTGCCCCGCGTCGTCCGTCAGCGTGACGGTCACACCCGCCATCCCGGGCTCCAGGACGGTGTCGTACGCGCCGTCGGCGTCCACGTCGGTGACGACCCGTACGGTCACGGTGCCGTCGCCCGCGCCCTTGGCCCTCGTCAGGCCCGACGCGGCGGACGCCGCCTGGGCGACGGGTGCGCCGGCGGTGCACACGGCCAGCACGAGGCCGACGGCGATCCGCCGTCGTACCCGTCTCCGCAGTGTTTCCTTGCGCATGCTGCTCCCTGCTCCTCGTCTCATGGAATGACCACCACCCTATATATCTACATAAAGGGCAAATATGATCAATTCGGACATCGGGGAGGGGGTAGCGGAGTGACCGTCACTCGGGGGTCGCCCCAGGGGTGTTGTCAGTGCCGGGTGGCAGGCTGATGGCCATGGACGAGACGGAGTTCATGCGGGGCAGGGTCTACGGCGCGGACCATGAGGACGCCGGTCCGCGTCCCGGCAGGCGTTACGCCGAACTGGTGGGCGGACCGCTGGACGGGCTGCTGCTGGATGTGACCGAGCGGGCGGGTGAGGTGCGGGAGGTGGTGCTGGCGACGGAGATCGGGCGGTACGGCGCGGGCGGCCGGGCGGTGTACGCGTGGGGCGTGCGGGGCGGGCGGCGGCTGGAGTGGCGGGGGGATCTGCCGGGGGTGGGGTGAGTGGTGCGGGAGGGGAGGGTGAGGCCGAAAACCTATGCAGGAAAGCTCGAACTCCCAGCAGGAATGGTCTAGTTCAAGCCGTTGACTTGACACTCGCATGACAATTGACGGCACGGGGTGTCACTCTTCTGTCTCACGTTCACGGTTTCTTCACTCATGCACCAGGCGATACCCCCCACCTGTTGGCCCCCCTCCGGGCCGCACGCAGAAGGAGACCCCGTTGCCTCGGCGATCCCGCCTTCTCCCCCGGCGCAGACGCGCCTCACTCCTCGCCCTCACCGCCGCCGGCGCCCTGCTGGCCGTCGGCACCCAGACCGGCGGCGCCACCGCGG
>NZ_JBTYMC010000289.1:0-8447 GCF_054880855.1 Streptomyces sp. S6
CGGACCGGCGCTCGGTGAGCGCGGGCAGCGGGCGGCGGCCCGGATCGCCGCCGCCACGGGGGCCGTGCTGTACAGCGAGACCTTCCCGGCAGTCGCCGAGCGCGGGGGCGGCCTGCCGGATCTCGACCGGCTCCCCTACTTCCCGGAGAAGGCGATCGACGCCCTCGCCGGAGCCCAACTGGTCCTGCTGGCCGGGGCGTTGGAGCCGGTGGCCTACTTCGGCTACGAAGGCATCCCCAGCCTCCTGGCTCCCCCGGGCACCGTGGAGACCCTGAGCACGCCCGGGGAGGACGGCGCCCTCGCGCTGGAGGCCCTCGCGGATCTGCTCGGCGCCCCCGAACCGGCCCGCCACGACCGGCCGTCCGACCAGGGACTCCCGGCCGGGCCGCTCACCCCCGGGGCCGTCGGCCTGATCGTGGCGGGCATGCTGCCCGAGCAGTCCGTCGTCTCCGTCGAGGGCGGCACGTGCGGCTACCCCTTCTTCACCGCGTCCTCCCGCGCCGCCCGGCACACCACGCTCACCAACACCGGCGGCGCCATCGGACAGGGCCTGCCCGCAGCCGTCGGCGCGGCGATCGCCGCCCCCGGCCGCAAGGTGATCGCCCTCCAGTCCGACGGCAGCGCGCAGTACACGATCCAGTCGCTGTGGACGATGGCCCGCGAACAGTTGCCGATCGTCACCCTCATCGCCTCCAACCGCGCCTACAACGTCCTGCGCACCGAACTCGACCGCCACGGCCAGAGCCGGCCCGGCCCCCGGGCCACCGCGCTGACCAGCCTGGACGGGCCGGCCTTCGACTGGCCCTCGCTGGCGCGCGGCTACGGCGTGCCCGGCACCCGGGTGGAGACGGCCGAGGCGCTGCGGCGCGAACTGGGCCGGGCGCTGGCCGCCGACGGACCCCGCCTCATCGAGATGGCCCTGTGAGAGGAACGAGCATGTCCAGCGCAGCAGCGGAGGCGGTCGACCGCTTCCTCGCCGCACCCCGGTCCCTGTTCATCGGCGGGCAGTGGGTGCAGGCCCGCTCCGGCCGCACCTTCGAGAGCGTCGACCCCGCCACGGGCGCCGTGCTCACCACCGTGCCGGACGGCGGCGCCGCCGACGTCGACCTAGCCGTCGAGGCCGCGCGCCGCGCCTTCGACGACCCCGGGTGGCGCCGGATGAGCCCGATGGACCGGGGTGCGCTGCTGCACCGGATCGCCGATGTCATCGAGGCGCACGGCGAGGAGCTGGCGCTGCTGGAGTCCCGGGACAACGGCAAGCCGGTGTCGGTCGCGCGCCTCGTGGACGTGGGCACCAGCGTGAAGCTGTTCCGCTACTTCGCGGGCTGGCCGAGCAAGCTGGAGGGCAGCACGATCCCCGTCTCTCCGCGCGGGGGCCTGCGGGTGCTGAACTACACCACCCGGCAGCCGGTCGGGGTGGCCGCGCTGATCGTGCCGTGGAACTTCCCCGTGTCGATGGCCTGCTGGAAACTCGCGCCCGCCCTGGCCACCGGCTGCGCGGTCGTCCTCAAGCCGGCCGAGGAGACCCCGCTGTCCACGCTGCGGCTCGCCGAGCTGCTCCAGGAGGCGGGGGTGCCGGACGGTGTCGTCAACGTCGTCACCGGGCGCGGCGCCGAGGCGGGGGCCGCGCTCGCCGGGCACGACGGGGTCGACAAGGTGGCCTTCACCGGGTCGACGGAGACGGGGCGTGCCGTGGTGCGGGCCGCCGCCGGGAACCTGAAGAAGGTGTCCCTCGAACTCGGCGGGAAATCACCGAACATCGTGCTGCCCGACGCCGATCCGCAGGCCGTCGCCGAGGCCGCCGCGCAGGCCGTCTTCTTCAACCAGGGGCAGGTCTGCACGGCCGGCTCCCGGCTGTACGTGCACCGCGACATCTTCGACGACGTCCTCGACGCGGTGGCCGAGCGCGCCCGCAGCATCGTCGTGGGACCCGGCAGCGACCCCGGCACCGAGATGGGGCCGCTGGTCTCCGCGCGGCACCACGAACGGGTCCGGGGCTTCATCGAGGCCGGCCGCTCGCAGGGGGCGCTGCTCGCGGCCGGCGGTGGCCGGCCCGAGCTGCACGAGGCGTACGACGGCGGGTACTTCGTCGAGCCGACGGTGTTCGTCGCGCCGGACGACGGCTTGCGGATCGTGCGGGAGGAGATCTTCGGTCCCGTGCTGTCCGCGATGCGCTGGGACGACGTGGACGACCTGGTCGCGCGGGCCAACGACTCGCCGTTCGGGCTGTCGGCCGGGATCTGGACCTCCGACCTCGGGCACGCCCACCGCATCGCCGACGAGTTGCAGGCGGGGACGGTGTGGATCAACTGCTACAACCTCACCGATCCCGCGTCGCCCTTCGGCGGATTCAAGCAGTCCGGCTGGGGCCGGGAGATGGGCCGGACGGTGCTCGACCTCTACACCGAGGTCAAGAGCGTCTGGGTCAATCTCGGCTGACACCTCTGGGAGACACACATGGATCTGGAACTGGGCGGCAGGACCGCCATCGTGACCGGCGGCAGCCTCGGCATCGGCCGGGCCGTCGCCCGTGAACTCGCCGCCGAGGGTGCGACCGTCGTCGTCACCGCCCGCCGGCTGCCTCTGCTGGAGCGCACCGCGAAGGACATCGAGGCGGAGACCGGCGGCAGGGTCCTGCCGTTCGTCTCGGACACCGACGACACCGAGTCCGTGCGGGCCATGGTGCGGGACGTGGCCGGGGAGCTGGGGCGGATCGACATCCTCGTCAACGGCGCCGCCGCGCCCTCCGGGCTGGTGCGCAACTCGGTCGAGGAGGCGGACCCCGAGCTGCTGCTGGCCGACATCAACACGAAGGTCGTCGGCTACTTCCGCTGCGCGCAGGCCGTCACCCCGCACATGAAGGCGGGCGGGTACGGGCGGATCGTCAACATCGGCGGGCTGACGGGGCGTTCGAGCCACGCCCTGTCGGGGATGCGCAATCTGGCGATCGTGCATCTGACGAAGGCCCTCTCCGACCAGCTCGGGCCGTCCGGCATCACCGTCAACACCCTGCACCCGGGGGTGGTGGAGACCGAGCACATCCACGAGCTGTACGAGAAGGAGGCCGCGAAGCGGGGGGTGACCGCCGCCGAGGTCGAGGCCGACTTCGTCGCCCGCACGCCGATCCGCCGGATCCTGGAGCCGGTGGAGATCGCCCAGGCGGTCTGTTTCCTGGCTTCCCCCCGGGCCGCCGCCATCACCGGTGAGTCGCTGGGCATCGACGGCGGTCTCACCCGCGGCGTCTTCCTCTGAACCACGCCCCCCACCTACGACGTAAGGAAGCATCCGACATGGAAGGCACCATCCTGGTCGCCACCGCCGGCCAGGGCGTTCTGCGCTCGTCCGACGACGGCGCCACCTGGTCGCGCCTCGGACTCGGACAGGCCATCGAGTTCGACGCCGTGGTCCGCTGCCTGGCCGTCCACCCCCACCACCCCGACGTGGTCTTCGCCGGCGCCGACGCGGGTCTCGTGCGCAGCACCGACGCCGGCGTCACCTGGGAGCTGGTCGACTCACCGATGAACGGCCGGACCATCTGGTCGCTGGCCGTCGACCCCACCCACCCGGACACGATGCTCGCGGGCACCGGCGCCCCCTCCCGCGCGGCCGTGTTCCGCACCACCGACGGCGGCACCACCTGGGACGAACTGGCGCCGGAGATCCCGGAGTTCTGCGCGGGCGTCAACCGTCCCCGCATCCTGACCTGTGTGGTCGACCGGTACGACCCCAAGGACATGTGGTTCGGCGTCGAGGAGGGCGGCCTGTGGCGCAGCCGCGACCGGGGTGACACCTGGACGCGTCTCGACGGCACGCCCGCCGCGCTGCCGGAGGGTGTCACCAACTCCGACATCCACTGCATACGCGTCCTGGAAGGGCCGCCGAAGACGATCGTCGTCGCCGTCGTCAACGCGCTGTTCGTCAGCCAGGACGACGGCGTGACCTGGACGCGGACCGACACCCGCAAGACGTTCGGCATCTACTACACCCGGCTCGTCGAGCAACTCCCCGGCAGCGACGACCTGTTGCTCGGCATCGGGGACGGCACCCCCGGCACCACCACCAGGATCCTGCGCTCCGAGGACCTCGGGCGCAGCTGGCAGGACACCGAGCTGGACACGCCCGCCAACTCGACGGTGTGGGCGTTCAGCACGCACGCCGCCGATCCCGGTCTGGTCTTCGCGGGCACGAAGTACGGCCACCTCCTGCGCTCCACCGACGCCGGGCGCTCCTGGCGCAAGGAGTGGCGCGAGTTCAGCGAGATCACCGACGTCGCCTGGACCCCCGCGACGGCACCCGCCCCGGAAGGACACTGACCATGGAACCCGACGAACGGGTCCTCGCCCCGCACGAGGAACCCACCCCGATCCTCGCCGACCCGCGCGGCACGGTGACCCCCCGGGTGCGCCGCACCCACCTGTCGCTGTTCGTACGCGACCCCGAGGCGTCCGCCGAGTGGTACGCGGACGTCCTCGGCATGGAGGTCACCGCGCGCGGCCCGCAGTGGGTGTTCCTGTCGTTCGGCAAGAAGCACCACGACATCGCCCTGATCCGCGCCGAGGAGGGCGCCGTCGCCGGCGGGGTCGGCCTCCAGCACTACGGCCTGGAAGTCGAGGGCGACCTCGACGAGTGGCGGCGGCTGTACGGGATGCTGCTCGCCAAGAACGTGCCCGTGGTGAAGACCACCGACCACAAGATCGGTTTCGGCCTGTACTTCACGGACCCGGACGGCAACCGCTTCGAGTTCTTCCACGAGACGGTCACCGACGACGAGGAGGGCAAGCGGATCCTCGGCCTGTACGGCGCCCCCAGCGAGCCCGTGGCGTTCGAGCCGCTCCCGTGACCGCCCTGTCCCCCTCCCCCGCACTCCCCGAGGAAGCAGCCATGCCCCAGCCCAACTTCGCCGGTTACCACATCCGCAAGTGGTACACCCAGATCGAGGACACCCTCGCCAACGAGACCGGTGTCCTCGCCGACGGCGACCCCGTCCGCAAGATCGTCATCGCGGCGGCGGTCCACAACCCCTACGCCGGACGCTTCAGCGAGGACCTCGGCGACATCGTCGACGACTCCCCGAAGCTCGGCGAGGAGTTCGGCCGGCGCATCCGCGAGGCGGCCGGCGGTCACGCGATCCAGAGTTACGGCAAGGCGTGCCTCGTCGGCACGGCCGGTGAGTACGAGCACGGCAACGCGTTCCTCACCGCGGTCTTCGCGGACCCGGTGCGCGCGGCGGTCGGCGGCGGCAAGGCGTGGGTGCCGTCGACCGGCAAGCGGGGCGGTCCCGGCACCGTCCTCGACATTCCGCTGGCGCACAAGGACGCCCTGTACGTCCGCTCGCACTACGACACGATCACGACGAGCTTCTCCGACAGCCCGAACCCCGACGAGGTCGTGGTGGTGTTCGCGTTCGCCACGCGCGGCCGGCTGCACGCGCGGCTCGGCGGGATCGACGCCGCCGACGTCCAGGGGCAGGACGGGCTGCACTGAGATGGCCGCCGACACCATCCCGGCCGGGCGGGACCGGTTCGTCACGCTCGGCGGGCTGCGCGTCCACTACGTCGAGTGGGGCGCCGAGGACGCGCCCCCGGTCGTCCTGCTGCACGGGCTGCGCAGCTACGCCCGGACGTTCGAGCCGCTGGCCGAGCGGCTCGCGGACCGCTACCGGGTCCTCGCCCCGGACGCCCGGGGGCGCGGCGACAGCGACTGGGACGCGGAACGCTCCTACTACCCGGAGTCCTACGTCGGTGATCTGGAGCGGTTCGCCGACCGGCTCGGGCTGGTCCGGTTCGTGCTGCTGGGCCACTCCATGGGCGGCACCACCACGTACGTGTACGCGGCGCGTCACCCCGGGCGGGTGAGCGCCGCCGTGGTGGAGGACATCGGGCCGGGTTCGTCGCTGGCGGGTGCGGGGGCCGAGCGGATCAGGCGTGAAGTGGCCGCGACCCCGGACGGCTTCGACAGCCTGGAGGCGGCCCGCGCGTACTGGCGCGGCATCCGGCCGCACATCTCGCAGGAGGCTCTCGACTCGCGGGTGCGGCACACCCTCGTCGCCGGGGAGGGGGGCCGCTGGCGGTGGAAGCTCGACATGGCGGGCATCGCGGCGGCCCGCCTCGACCCCGACCCGGCCCGCCAGGTCGACCTGTGGCCGTACGTCGAGGCCCTGACGTGTCCGACGCTGGTCGTGCGGGGCGGGGCGTCGGACTTCCTGCCCGCCGCGACGGCCGAGGAGATGACGCGGCGCAACCCCCTGATCCGCGCGGTGGACATCCCCGGGGCCGGGCACTACGTGCACGACGACGCCCCGGACCTCTTCCACGACCACCTCACCGGATTCCTGCGGAGCACGGAGGCCGTCCGATGACCGAACTCGTCGAACACCGCACACAGGTGGCGGTCGTCGGTGCGGGGCCCGTCGGTGCGACGGTCGCGAACTACCTCGGCCTGTACGGGGTGCGGACGCTGCTGATCGACCGCGCCGAGGAGATCGTCGACTATCCGCGCGCGGTCGGCATGGACGACGAGTGCCTGCGCAGCTTCCAGGGGATCGGCCTGGCCGAGGACATGCTCGGCGACATGATCCAGAACGTGCCGCTGAAGCTGTTCGCGGCGGACGGCCGCTGTCTCGCGGACATCCGGCCGGACACCAGGGAGTTCGGCTGGCCCCGGCGGAACATCTTCATGCAGCAGCTCGCGGAGCGCGCCCTGCGGGCCGGCCTCGGCCGGTTCCCGCACGTGCGGCCGCTGTTCGGGCACGAACTCGTCCGGGTCGAACAGGACGGCGTCGAGGCCCGGCTGCACATCACCGGGCCCGAGGGTGAACGGGTCCTCGTGCACGCCGAGTACGTGGTCGGCGCCGACGGCGGGCGCAGTACCGTGCGCGAGCAGTCGGGCATCGCGCTGCGCGGGGACACGCATCCGCGCAAGTGGGTCGTCATCGAGTGCGACAACGATCCGCTGGACGCGCCGTACACGGGGCTGCACGGCGACCCGAGGCGTCCGTACGTGTGCCTCGATCTGCCTTACGGCTACCGGCGCTGGGAGTTCATGCTCTTTCCCGGTGAGGACGCGGAGGCCATGCTGCGGCCGGAGAAGGTGCACGAGCTGCTCGCCGGGCACGTGCCCGATCCGACGGCGCTGCGCATCATCCGCGCCCGCGTCTACACCCATCACTCGCGGGTCGCCGACCGGTTCGTGCAGGGCCGGGTCTGTCTCGTGGGGGACGCCGCGCACCTGATGCCGCCGTGGGCCGGCCAGGGTCTGAACACGGGGATCCGGGACGCGACCAACGTGGCCTGGAAGCTGGCGGCCGTCGTCGGCGGGCGGGCCCGCGCCGGGATCCTCGCCAGCTACGACGTGGAGCGGCGCGACCACGCCCGTGCGATGGTGCGGCTGTCGGACACCCTCGGCCGGTTCCTGTCCCCGGCGCGTCCGGGCGTGGCACGGGCCCGGGACGCCGTGATGCGCGGGCTGACGGTCGCGCCGCCGGTGCGGGACTGGGTGACACACATGCGGTTCAAACCCGTGCCCCGGTACACCGAGGGGGTCGTGCTGCACGCCGGGCGGCCGGTGCGCAAGACGTCGCCGGTGGGCCGGATGTTCGTCCAGCCCCGGGTGGAGACCGCCGACGGGAAGGTGCTCCCGCTGGACGAGGTCCTCGGCGAGTGGTTCGCGCTCGTCGGGTACGGCGACGATCCCCTCGTCCACCTCGACGCCGCCGGCCGCGCCTTCTGGGACCGGCTCGGGACGCGGTACCTGCACGTCGTCGAGTCCCGCTCCGGGCGCTCCCGCGGCGAGCGGCGGGTGTCGACGACCGGGGCGGTGACGGTGGAGGACGTCGACGGCACGTTGCGGGACTGGTTCGCCGCACACCGGGGCAGCATCGCCGTCCTGCGGCCCGACCGGTACCTCGCGGCGCTGACGGATCCCCGCGACCTCGGCGCGGTGACGGACTCGTTCGAGCGGTTGCTGGCGCCGACGCGGGAGGCGGCAGTCTCCGAGAAGTAGACGGGTGGCGGGGTCGCCGCCTTCGCCGAGGGTCCCTTACCAGGACAGCGGTTCGCACGCCGCGTGCCAGGCCGGAGGCAGCGCGGCGACCCCCGTGCGCGCGGCGATGACTCCGCCCGCGACGGCGCAGGTGGTGTCGATGTCTCCGCGCCCGGCGACCGTGGCCCACAGGCCCTCGTGCAGGTCGTCGAGGTGCCCCGCCGCGCACCACAGGGCGTAGGGGACGGTGTCGGGCCCGGACATGCGGTAGCCGGAGCCGAGGACCTCCGCCGCGTGCACGACCGAGGTGTGGTCCGGCATCCGGGCCGCGATCCGCACGCCCGAGCGGACGTCGCTGTCGGGGAGGCGTTCGGCGACGGCCCGCAGGAAGTCCGGCCGGGACGGTGCGGCCCCGCCACGGCTGCGGGTCGCCAGTGCCGCGGCCACGGCGACGGCCACCGCCGCGG
>NZ_JBTYMC010000290.1:0-8432 GCF_054880855.1 Streptomyces sp. S6
GGCGGAGTGGGTCCGGGAGGTGGCGGAGCGGGCGGCCCCGGCGAATGCGGGCGCCCGTCCGCAGGTCACCACGGGGCCGAGCCTGCTGCTGGCCGGGGTGACCGGCGCGGGCAAGACCCACCAGGCGTACGGCGCCGTCCGCGCCCTCGTCCGGGCCGGGATCGCGGTGCGCTGGGAGGCGACCACGGCCGCCGACCTGTACGCCGAACTGCGCCCGCAGACCGGCACGGACACCGAGCGCATCCTCCACCGGGTGTCCCGCGTCCCGGTGCTGATCCTGGACGAACTCGGCGGCGCGAAGACCACCGAGTGGGTCGAGGAGATCACCACCCGCCTGATCAACCGCCGCTACAACCTCCTGCTGCCGACGCTGATCACCACCAACCTCGCCATCCGGGACCTGCGCGCCCAGCTCGGCGACCGCGTCGCCTCCCGCCTTGCGGAGATGACGACCAGGGTCGCCTTCGAGCCCGTCGACCGCAGACGTCGGCGGCACGTCGCCTGACCGGCCGCCCCGTCCCCCCACCACAGAACCACCTCCCCGCCGGCGCCTTGTCCGCGCGCGGGGAGCGATCGGAGCAACTCCCATGACCACCAGGACGATTACCCCTGCCCGCCACCGGTCGCTCGGTGACCAGACCTGGCAGGACGAGGCCGTCTGCCAGAGCACCGAGTACAACCCGGTGGACCCCGAGATCTTCTTCCCCGAGCCCGACGAGACCGGGAAGATCGCCGCCGCGAAGTCGCTGTGCGGCCAGTGCCCGGTCCGCCGCACCTGCCTGGACGCCGCCCTGGAGAACGGCGACTCCGACGGCATCCGGGGCGGACTGACCGAGGAGGAACGCAGGCCCCTGCACAAGAAGCTCGCCCACCGCCTCGACTACAGCCGGGTGAACGAGACCATCACCGGACGCGACGTCCACCTCACCCACGCCGAACGCCGCGCGGTCATCGACGCCGCTTACCACCACGGGGTGAGCGAACGGCGCCTGGCCTGGCTCCTGAAGATCACCGAGGAACACGCCCAGAAGCTCTACCGGGAGATCAGCCGCGCCCTGCGCAACCGGGACCTGGACCTGGACCAGCCCACGCAGACCACCGCGCCCGCGAACAACGAGGGCGAGCGGCTGGGCCGGGACGACTTCGGGACGGCGGCGTGACTCCCGCGAGCGCGCCGAGGACGGCACACATCACCGGCTGGGACCGTACGGTCGTCATCGCCCTGGGCGGCGCGGGATGCGCCCTGTCCTACGACGCCCTCCAGCAGATGGCCGTGGCCATCCACGTACGCGGTCTCCTCACCTACCTCTTCCCCCTGGTGATCGACGGGTTCATCGCCTACGGCGTACGGGCGCTCCTGGTCCTGCGCGACGCGCCCCTGCGCGCACGGTTCTACGTGTGGGCCCTCTTTGGCACGGCCACCGCCGCCAGCATCTGGGCCAACGCCCTGCACGCGGTGCGCCTCAACGAGGAAGGGGCCGCCGGTACCGGTCTGCGGCTCGGGGACACGGTGGTCGCGGTGCTGTCCACGATCGCCCCGCTCGCGCTGGCCGGAGCGGTCCACCTCTACATCCTCATCGCCCGAGGCCAGGTCAGGGCCGGTGACCGGGAGAGCCTCGGTCACGCTGTCCGGGCTGACCGGCCCGGGGGCATCGAGGTCACCCCGGCGGACCGGGCCGGTCAGGTCAGCGACGGGCCGGTCACTGACCTGACCGGCCGGTCACGCCTGTCCCTGGACAAGCAGAGTCCGGCTCCCCGGTCACTGACCGAGGACAGCACCCCGGCGGACAGCCCCGGCCCGGTCACCGGTGACCGCGAGCAGCCGCAGGAGGCCACAGATCCGCTCGGCCAGCCGGACACCGTCCCCCAGGTCACCGACCGGACGGTCGTCGAGGCGGTCACCGCCGACCAGGACAGCCTCGCGCCGGCCACCGGCCGGCCGGTCACTCCGCCCCCGGTCACCGGCCAGACCCCCCGGACACCCCGTGGCCGACGGTCCGACCCGGACACCGAGGAACTCCTGAAGATCGCCCGGTCAGCGGTCACGGCCGAGAACAACCTGACCCGCAAGGTGGTCGCCCAGGCGATCCGGGGGCAGCAGATCCCGCTGTCCAACGACACGCTGACCGCCCTGATGGCCGAGCTTCGCCAGCAACCCGGACAGCCGGTCACCTCCGGCCGGACCTGACCGGGACACCACGAACCGGGTGACCGGCCGGACGATCCGGCCGGTCACCCGCCCCCGGTCACCTACCCCCACACCCCTGCGAAGCGAAGCGGAGTACCCCTTCATGCGCACCCGCCCGGCCACCCTCGCCGAGGTCGACTCCTGGCTGACCGTCCTGCACCGCCACGGCCACCTCCACCGCGCCCGGTCCGGCCCCGACAACACCTGGACCGTGCAACGAACCCCAGGCAGCCGCCCCTGGACCCTGCACCACCCCGTCCTCGCCATGGACTGGATCGAGGAACTCGTCCGCGAACTCCGGCAGCAGAACCCGGAAACCCCCTGGTGACCGCCGACGACCCGGCAGTCACCGAGACCGGACAGCAGCGTGACCCCACAACGGCTCCCGGCGGAGCAAGTTGTCGCCTACGACGGTCCTACGGCCCGTCGTACGCACTTGCCCCCGCCCAGCAGGGCGGGGGAAGTCCGGCTGGTCCCCGAGCGAGGGCGCACAGGGACCAGCCGGACTCCCGGCACCAGGGGGTGCCGGTCGTAGAGGGAGAAGCAGACCGCCGCGAGCAGCCGAGCCCGAGCACGCCCGCGTTTCCCGACCGCAAGCCGCGCCGCCGCACCCGCAACCCCAGCCAGCGCACCCGCAAGACGACCACCCGCCTCTCCGACACCGAGCACGCCGAGATCGCCGCCGCTGCCGCACAGCGCGGCGTCACCGTCGCCCGGTTCCTCGCCGCCGCCGGCCTCGCAACCGCCCGCGGTTCCACCCGCCTGCACACCAACGAACAACTCGACACCGCCATCGACGAGCTGGCCGCCGCGCGGACCGCCCTCTCCCGGATCGGCAACAACATCAACCAGATCGCCTACACCTACAACGCCGGAGGACAGCCCCGCCCCGGCGAACTCGACCACGCCCTCCAGACCCTCACCCGGCTCCTGGCCCGCATCGACGACACCGCCGACACCCTGGTGAAGAAGCGTCTGTGATGGTTCCCAAGATCCGGCGCGGCTCCCGCACCTACGGCCTCCTCGTCTACCTGTACGGCCCCGGCAAACGCGACGAACACACCGACCCCCACCTCGTCGGGAGCTGGGACGGCTTCGCCCCCGACCCCGGACGCGACACCAGCCCCGACCCCGACTTCAAGGCCACCCTCGCCCGCCTCACCGCCGCCCTGGACCTGCGCGTCAACCAGGCCGGCACCGCAGCACCGGCCCAGCACGTCTGGCACTGCTCGGTCCGCACCGACCCCGGCGACCGCACCCTGACCGACGCCGAGTGGAACACCGTCGCCCGCCGCCTGGTCCACGCCGTCAACCTCGCCCCCGACGGAGACCCGGACGGCTGCCGCTGGGTCGCCGTCCGCCACGCGGATGACCACATCCACATCCTGGCCACCATGGTCCGAGGAGACCTGCGCCGCCCCCGCATGAACTACGACTTCAAAAAGGCCCAGGCCGAATGCCGCCGTATGGAGAAGGAGATGGACCTGCGCCGCCTCAAACCCGGCGACGGCACCGCAGCCCAGACCCCCACCAGCGCCGAACGCTTCAAAGCCGAACGCACCGGCCGCACCGAGACCCCACGCGAGACACTCCGCGAAGCCGTCCGCCACGCCCTCGCCGGCGCCGCCACCGAAGAGGAGTTCTTCGCCCGCCTGCGCGAGGCGGGCCTGCGCGTGAAGATCCGCAACGCCCCGTCCGGCGACGCCATCGGCTACAACGTCGCCCTCCCCGGCGACCGCAACCGCGACGGTAAACCGGTCTGGTTCCCCGGCTCCAAACTGGCCCCCGACCTGTCCCTCCCCAAGATCCGACGCCGCATGACCGGAGGCGCCACCGATCCGACGACACTCCCGCCGGTCACCGGTGGCCGGCCGGACTGGTCCGCGTCCTCCCGGGCACGACGCGGCGCCACCGGCATCGCCGAGCACGCCGCCCGCCTGATCGACAGCGACGAGGACGAAGCCGCCGCTCAGCTCGTGGGCATCGGCGAACTCCTCGACGCGGTCGCCCAGACCTCCCCGGCCACCACCCGCGCCGAACTGGGCGCCGCCGCCCGCGCCTTCGAACGCGCCACCCGCAGCCACGTCCGAGCCGAACAGGCCGACATCCGCGCGATCCGCTCTGCAGCCCGGGGCATCATCCAGGCCGGAAGCGCCCTCAGCCGGGGCGAAGACGGCGGCACCACCGCCATGCTCCTGTCCACCCTGGTCCTCGTCACCCTCGCCGCCGTCCGCTGGCACTCCGCCCGAGGCCACGCACAGCAGGCCCACGCCGCCCGGCAGACCGCCGAACACCTGCGGACCGCCTACCGCCAAGCCGCGTCCGCGCCGATGCGGGTACTGCGCGACCAGGGCCGCGCCCTGCCCGAGACCGAACGCCGCAGCTACCAGGCCACCGTTCACACAGTTCTGTCGAAGTCGGGGTTGCGGGTGGCCCGCTGGCCCTCGAAGACCGATGCCCTGACCGCCACGCTCGCCCAGGCCGAGCAGGCCGGCCACGATCTCGAGGCCCTCCTCCAGGAGGCCATCGACATGCGCGAACTCGACACCGCCGAGGACGTCAACGACGTCCTCGTCTGGCGCCTGCGCCGCCTCGCCCAGCTCCCCGCCCACCCCGGTGAGGCAACCCGCCGTCCACGGACCGGCAGCAGGCCCAAGACCTCAACCGACCACGCCACCAACCGGACGACGCCCGCAACCTCGGCTCGCCCCACCACCTCCGACCCGCGCAACCGCCCACCGAGCCGCTGACGGCAGCACGCCGGCACCGGCCAGCCGGCCCCCGAGAACTGCCTGGACAACCGGCTCCACCGGCTGTTACGGATGAACAGAACGACCCCAACCGGGAGATGACGCTCGTGCCCAGAACCACCCACCGCCCCACCGCCCCCGTACTGCCCGTCCTCCCCGCCGGCGCCGATCCCCTGCTGCGACTTGAACACGAGACACAGCCGCCCAGCGGCCCCAACATGGCGCGCTGCCTCAGCCACCCGCACGAACTCGCCCTCCGCGGAATCCCGGTACGGTGCACAGCCTGCCGCGCCCGGCGCGACTGGCTGCTCATCAACCACGGCCGAAACGTCTGGCTCTGCTGCCGCTGCGGCAGCCACTGGCACGAACCGGAGATCACCCGCGCCGACTTCGACGCCCTGGCCACCGGCCCGGACGGAACGACCTACCCCACCGTCGCGCAGGGCCTTGCCGCACTCGGCTTCGACGGCGCCTTCACCGGCACCTACCTGGAATAGAGAGCGCCTCGTCGCCACATATCGGTGAACTCTGCGGAAACCGCCCCGCTTTACCCGCGCCCTCAGTAGAAGGAGGGGTATGACAGAAATGGATGATCCGCGGCTGGTGGACGCAGTGTGGAGGGTGGCCGACCTGACGCGAGGTTACCTCGACCAGGACCGTGCCCAGGTGGCGTCCTGCCTTGCAGATCTGGAGCCCAGCCGATTGGAACTCGTCTTTGCCTGGTCGTCACTTGAGCACGACCGGCTCTTCGGCACACTTGGAGAACCGTCCATGGCGGTGCGCGACATCTACGAGGTCGCGGCCCTGGCTCCACCAGAGATCGAGTTCGCGACAACGACGGCCGTACGCCGGGTCGCCACGAAGGAGTCAACACTTCTTCGGGCGTTGGAGAGCCTGGCGCTGCTGGAACGCATCCATGCCGTCACGATCAACACGGTGGTCATGCTGCTGGAAGCGCACGGTCGTACCAAGGCCCTGGAACTCCTCGACGAAGAGGCCCTGGACTGTGAGCGCAAGGGCTACCCCAGGCCGTACCCCATCACCTGACCTTGTTTGGGGTGACTCTCCGTCCTGCGCCACGACCAGCGCCTGGTAGACATGGCCGGCGGCAACGATGTCGGGGAGTCCATCTTCCGCCGCTGGGTGAACGCCCAGACCGGGGTCGAAAACCCACGGCAGCGCTGCCCGGATGCCGTCAGCACCAGGGTCAGGTCAGCCACGCTCGCCGTTCTTCGGAAGTCGACCCCGGAAGTCGCAGCCGGGACACTCGTCCTCGCCCTGGATATGGCCCTCGTACCACCCGTGGACGGCGGCATGCAGGATCGCTTCCTCCACCGACGCTTCGCCGTCGCGGACCGACGCGATGGCATTGCCGACGACCACCCGGAGCACGGCGTTGTCCGGTGAAGGGAACGGAGGGGAGGGCATTGGCGAATCGAACGTCATGCTCTCAGCCTAGGGGCGGACGTGATCTCGGGTCAGCCGAACGGTGTACCCCCTGGCGAGCAGGGCCTGCGGGATCGCCCTTCTGTCGGCCGTCGTGACCTTCTCGTCCGCCGACTCTGGGGGTAGGCAGCACGTGACCGGGCATACCGCGAGGCCGCCCCTGCCGGATCGGCGAGGGGCGGCCTTGTGCGGTGTGGTCAGGTCTCAGCGAGGTGGTTGGAGAGGTCGAGGGCGGCGGTCGCGACGGCGAGGGCGGTGCACAGACCGCGTACCTCGTGGAGGGTCGGGCGGATCAGGTGCGGCCAGGTGTCCGGGGCGGCGGGCCAGGAGGCGAGATGGACCTCGCCGGTGGCCAGGCCCAGGTGGGCGGTGACGTTCCAGCCGGAGACAGCGGCCGGTTCCCAGTGCAGGCGGACGCGGCCGAAAGGCAGGCGTGGGATGTCGGCGGCGAGCCAGGTGACATCGAGCGGTCCGTCCGGCAGGGCGGAGACGTGCTGGACCAGTGCGCCGCGCGCGTGGCTCGGCATGGGGCGTACGGCGAGGCTGTGCAGGGGAAGGAGGTGCGTGGGAGGGGTGCGTGACGGGATATGGGCCTCCAGAGGTGTCGGTGGATGGTTCAGGCCCAGGCGAGGGCGTTGCTGACCGTTGTGGGGAGGTAGTCCTCCTGGCCGTCGTCGGCTATGAACGCCTTGCCGTCCCGGACGATGACCTCCGTGCCCAGGTAGTGGGCGAAGGGGAAGTCCGGGTTGACGGCGAGGCGGATCGGCAGGCCGGGGTCGATGTCCTGGAGCTGGCGCAGCAGGTGGCCGACGGTCAGGTAGTGGGGCACGGGAATCTCCGAGGAACGGGTCGTTGGAGGAGTGGTTGCCGGTTGTGCGCGGTCATGCGGCCTGGTCGCGCCGCCACTGGCGTTGTTCGGCGCGACGGGCGGCACGGCGCCGGACGGTCTTGGTGCGGCGGCCGTACTGGCCGCGCAGGTAGTAGCAGGTGCAGCGCGGGGCGTAGGCGCATTTGCGGCGGTAGCCGGGGCGGGTGGCCAAGAGCATGCGCACGGCCGGAACTCCTTGCCGGGTCGGTGCTGTTCGAAGCAGGGGCTGCGGAAGTGTGGTCAGTGGTGGGCGACGAGGGCGGAGATGAATCCGGCGACGGCCTCGGAGGGGGTGTGGAGGCCGAACTCCTGGACCCACGGGTCGCCTTCGGTGGGCTGGACCCGGACCTGCCAGACGATGCCGCGCTTCCAGGCGGTGGTGTTCTCGGGGAGCCAGCCGACGTAGACACGGCCGTCCGGGCTCGTCGCGTGGACGTTGGCCTCCGGGGTGTCGACGACGGCCCAGCCAAGGGTGGTGAGAAGGCCGAGCACGGAGTCGGCGCAGTGGTCGGAGGAGAGCCAGTGGCGCTCCTCGACGACCGGGCGGACGACAGCGGGCAGGAGGGTGGCGGAGGCGTTCACGGTGATGCGATCCCTTCATTGACCTGCGGTTTTCCCGACACCCGTACGTTGGCATGCGAGGTGGCGAAGTACGTAGTCCTGTCCGGGGAAGCGGCGTCTGCCGTGGGCGAACTGATGGCCGTCGGGGAAGGGACCACGGCCTTGGGGAATGGATCGGCGAGCCGGGTTGTCGTACTTCGGTTGCGGCAGTGGGCCGCACGAGGCCGAAGGGGGAGCCGGGATGACAAGGCCGAGCAGACACTGGGACGGGGCCGGGCTGGAGCGCAAGATCCGTTCGGCCGGGCGGCCGTGGACGGTGGGCGGCATCACGATGGTTGCTGACGGTCAGTGGGCTGTCGGTGCGCGGGCCGGCGGACGGAGAGAGGAAAGAGTGGTGGAGGAGCGGGTCGCGGACGGGCGCCGCGTCGAGCTGACGTTGGAGGAGCTGGCCCGCGCGGTGGACTCCGGCGTCTGGGACGGCCACCGTGGCGAGGACCGCGCCTGACCGGTCAGCGGTGCGGCCCCAGCCCGGCCTTCGGCGGCCCGACGGCTGCCGAAGGAGCGGTCTGCCCGGGTGACCGGCCCACGGCGTGCGGCGGGGGCCCGGAGCGGGCGACAG
>NZ_JBTYMC010000291.1:0-8404 GCF_054880855.1 Streptomyces sp. S6
CGTCGGGGACGTCCACCGCGACGACCACCCGGCGCCGGGGCGCCCCGGGGTTCGCGGCGAGCTGTCGCAGCGAGGCGAGGGCGGCGCGGCTGAGGGCGGCGTACTCCAGCTCCTCGATGTCGTCCGAGAGGTACCACTCGCGCAGCGCGGGCGTCACGGCGTACGCGACCAGCAACCCGGTGCCCAGCTCACCCGTCTTGTACGACTCGGCGAGCCCGGGAAGGGTCAGGGGAACGTAGACACGCATGGACGGCCGCTTTCCTGCTCGGAGACTCCGCTTGATTCCCCCCGAGGATACGTGCGGTGGTCCCCTTTCGAGTTCCTCCACCTCTGCGGGAAACCGTCAACGCCACGAAAAATCCAGCTCATCACACACCCCCCGGACCAGCACAGTCCTCTCCGCGCTCACCCGTAACGGTTGACTTTCTTCCGCTTCCGCCCGCCCCCAAGTCCCCCTTGCACCGAATCGACCACTCCCCGTACAAGATCCGCAACGGAAAGTTACCGCCGAGTACTTCGGCGCGGCAGAACGGGGAACCCCATGCACAAGATCATGACGCGCACCCGACCCCGCACCACCACCCCCACACCCCCCGGAGGCCGCCCGCCCAGCACCCCCACCACCCGAACCGCACCCCCGTCCGGCCGCCCCCCGAACAACCGCCCCACCTCCCGCACCCGCCCCGCAGACAACCGCCCGTCCACCACCCGCGCCCCCCTCAGGACACCGGGCCCCAGGCAGACCGACGCCGAGACGTCCGGCACCCCGAACACCCCCCGCGTCCCCGCCCAGACCCCCCGCCGTCCCCTCACCCAACCCCACCCCGCCGACCTCTTCGCCGAACGCCTCCTCGCCGTCCTCACCGGCCGCCGCCCCGTCCACGCCATGCTCCGCCACACCCTCGGCACCGCCTACGACGACCTCGCCCACCTCGCCGAACACGGCCCCCTCCGCACCCGCGGCACCACCCCCGTCCTCCGCGACATCGGCTACGAGATCCCCCGCCCCGGCGCCATCGAAGCCTTCGCCCGCATCACCACCGGCCCCCGCCTCCGCGCCATGGCCTTCCGCCTGGAACTCGGCTCCGACCAACGCTGGCGCTGCACAGCGGTAGAACTCGACGGCCCCCAGGGCCGAAGGCCCCAGGACCCCTGAGAGCACGCCGGGCCGGAACAGACCGGCCCAACGTAAGGAACACACCCGGCCCAACCACCCCCACCCAACCCAAAGGGCCGGACACCAGGTGCCCGGCCCTCCACGGTCTACCTCAGCAGCGCGCCACCCCTACTTCCGCCGCCGCCGAACCCCCTTCGCCTGCTTACGCCGCTCAGCCCGGGTCAACCCGTCCGCCTCGGACCGCACAACCTCGTCGTCCGCGTCGAACTCGCCCTCGATGGTCCCGCCCTCACCATCAACGGTGGGCGCGGAGAAGTGCAGCGCACGCCGCTGAGGCGCGTCCAGCCCCTTCGCACGGATCTCAGGCCGAGCCCCACCCTGCGCGGGCACCGCGTCCTGCTTCTCCAGATCGGGCGCCTCGTCGGAAACGGGCACCTCCTCGACCTGCTGCTCGACCTGAACCTCCAGGTTGAACAGGTAGCCGACGGACTCCTCCTTGATCCCGTCCATCATGGCCGTGAACATGTCGAAGCCCTCGCGCTGGTACTCGACCAGCGGGTCCTTCTGGGCCATCGCCCGCAGCCCGATGCCCTCCTGGAGATAGTCCATCTCGTAGAGGTGCTCACGCCACTTCCGGTCCAGAACCGACAGCACGACCCGCCGCTCCAGCTCCCGCATGATCTCGGAGCCGAGCTGCGTCTCCCGCTCCTCGTACTGCGCGTGGATGTCGTCCTTGATGGACTCGGAGACGAACTCGGCGGTCAGCCCGGCCCGGTCCCCGGCGGCGTCCTCCAGCTCCTCGACGGTGATCTTCACCGGGTAGAGCTGCTTGAACGCCCCCCACAGCCGGTCGAGATCCCAGTCCTCCGCGAACCCCTCGGCGGTCTCGGCGGAGACGTACGCGTCGATCGTGTCGTCCATGAAGTGGACGACCTGCTCCTGAAGGTCCTCCCCCTCCAGCACCCGC
Organism: Streptomyces sp. S6; assembly: GCF_054880855.1. Lineage (NCBI taxonomy): Bacteria > Bacillati > Actinomycetota > Actinomycetes > Kitasatosporales > Streptomycetaceae > Streptomyces > Streptomyces sp. S6. Next base: position 2,085 of record NZ_JBTYMC010000291.1, read on the forward strand.
CGCCGCTCGCCGTAGATGACCTCACGCTGCCGGTTGAGCACCTCGTCGTACTTCAGGACGTTCTTACGCGTCTCGAAGTTCTGCTGCTCGACCTGCGACTGAGCGGACGCGATCGCCCGGGTGACCATCTTGTTCTCGATCGGCACGTCGTCCGGCACGTTCGCCATGGACATCACACGCTCGACCATCTGCGCCTTGAACAGCCGCATCAGATCGTCACCGAGGGAGAGGTAGAACCGCGACTCACCGGGGTCACCCTGACGCCCGGAACGACCGCGGAGCTGGTTGTCGATACGACGCGACTCGTGCCGTTCCGTGCCCAGCACGTACAGCCCGCCGCTCGCCTCGACCTCCTCCTTCTCCGCCTTGACGGCCTGCCCGGCCTTCTCCAGGGCCGCGGGCAGCGCCGCCGCCCACTCCTCGATGTGCTCCTCGGGGTCGAGGCCACGCTGGCGCAGCTCCGCCTCGGCGAGGTCCTCGGGGTTGCCGCCGAGCTTGATGTCGGTACCACGGCCGGCCATGTTCGTCGCGACCGTGACCGCGCCCTTACGGCCGGCCTGCGCGACGATCGTCGCCTCGCGCTCGTGGTGCTTGGCGTTCAGCACCTCGTGCTGGATGCCCCGCTTGGAGAGCTGCTGCGAGAGGTACTCGGACTTCTCGACGGAGGTCGTGCCGACCAGGATCGGCTGGCCCTTCTCGTGCTTCTCCGCGATGTCGTCGACGACCGCCTCGAACTTCGCGACCTCGGTGCGGTAGATCAGGTCCGACTGGTCCTTGCGGACCATCGGCCGGTTCGTCGGGATCGGGACGACGCCGAGCTTGTAGATCTGATGGAACTCGGCGGCCTCGGTCATGGCCGTACCGGTCATGCCGGAGAGACCGGGCTGTTCCTTGCCGTTGTGGTCGTGGCGCTTGTAGAGGCGGAAGAAGTTCTGGAGGGTGATCGTGGCGAGCGTCTGGTTCTCGTCCTTGATGTCCACCCCTTCCTTCGCCTCGATCGCCTGGTGCATGCCCTCGTTGTAACGGCGGCCGGCGAGGATACGGCCGGTGTGCTCGTCGACGATCATGACTTCGCCGTCCATGACGACGTAGTCCTTGTCCTTCTTGAAGAGCTCCTTCGCCTTGATGGCGTTGTTCAGGTAGCCCACCAGAGGGGTGTTCACCGACTCGTAGAGGTTGTCGATGCCCAGCCAGTCCTCGACCTTGGCGACACCGGACTCGTGGATCGCGACCGTGCGCTTCTTCTCGTCGACCTCGTAGTCGCCGGTCTCCTCGATGCCCTTGAGCGGGTTGCCGGCCTCGCCCTTCTTCAGACGCAGGACGAGCTTGGCGAAGTCGCCGTACCACTTCGTCGCCTGGTCGGCCGGGCCGGAGATGATCAGCGGGGTACGGGCCTCGTCGACCAGGATCGAGTCGACCTCGTCGACGATCGCGAAGTTGTGGCCGCGCTGCACCAGCTCGTCCTGCGACCACGCCATGTTGTCGCGCAGGTAGTCGAACCCGAACTCGTTGTTCGTGCCGTACGTGATGTCGCAGCCGTACTGCTCGCGGCGCTGGGCCGGCGTCATGTTCGCGAGGATGCAGCCGACTTCCAGGCCGAGGAAGCGGTGCACGCGGCCCATCATCTCGGAGTCGCGCTCGGCCAGGTAGTCGTTGACGGTGATCAGGTGGACGCCCTTGCCCGACAACGCGTTCAGGTACGCGGGGAGCGTGCCGACGAGGGTCTTGCCCTCACCGGTCTTCATCTCCGCCACGTATCCCATGTGCAGCGCGGCGCCGCCCATGATCTGCACGTCGTAGTGCCGCTGGCCGAGGACACGCTTGGCGGCCTCACGGACGGTGGCGAACGCCTCGGGCATCAGGTCGTCCAGGGTCTCACCGTCGACGTAACGCTGCTTGTACTCCTCGGTGAGGGCCCGCAGCTCGGCGTCGGAGAGGTCGGCGAAGTCCTCTTCGATGGAGTTGACCTGGTCCGCGATGCGGTGCAGTTTGCGCAGGATCTTGCCTTCGCCTGCACGCATGAGCTTCGAGAGGACGGACACGGGGGTTGGTCTCCTTGCCGGTCGGGCCTGGGACGGTCGGGTTCCTTTTGAATTGCTGAGCAACGGCCATCGTATGCGAGGACCCCGCCACGCCGGGAGGCCCGCCGTGACACAGCCCACCCGCCGCCCCACAACTCCTTACACCCCCACAACGCCCGGCCCCCACGGATAGTGCCGCCCCCACCGACCAAATCTCCACGAATTGCGATCAACCGCTTGGAATCAACGACCGACACGGCACCACCTCAAACGGACAGCGCACGGTCCAGAACCCCACGAAGCCGCCACCCCCCGACACGGCACGCCCCAGCACCCCGTCCGGCGCGGCACGGCGCGGCTCGACGCAGCTGGCGCGGCACGGCGTGGCCCGCCACTCCAGCAGGGCCTGGATCGACACGGATCGGCACGGATCAGCGGGGCCCGACACAGCGCGGCACGGCTCGGCACGGCCCGGCCTGGATCGGCACGGCCCGGCCCGACGCGGCGCGACCCGACGCGGTACGACCTGGATCGGCCCGGCCCGGCTCAGCACAGCTCGGTTCGATACGACCTGGCCCGACGCGGCACGGCACGGCGCGGCGTGGCCCGCTACCCCAGCACGACCCAACACGGCACGGCCCGGCCCGGCCCGGCACAGCCCAGCCCGACGCGGCACAACCCGGCTCGGCACGACCTGGCCCGACGCGGCACGGCGTGGCCCGCCACTCCAGCACGACCCAGCACGGCCCGGCACGACCTGGATCGGCACAGATCGGCACAGCCCAACCCGACCCGGCCCGGCACGGCACGCACGCCCTCTCAGCACGGCTCCCCCCCAACGCCACCTGGCCCCCAGCGGCGCACAACGGCAAGAAGTTGACGCCCCGCGCACGCCCCCGCGCAGAATCACCCGATGGAGCCCGTCACCCTCACCTCGCCCCGCCTGATCCTGCGCCCGGTGACCCCCGAGGACACCGAACCGGTCCTCGCCGCCGCCCAGGACCCCGAGATCCAACGCTGGACGACCATCCCCTCCCCCTACCTCCCCGAACACGCTCACGCCTTCACCACCGACATCGCCCCCGCCGGCTGGGCCACCGACACGATGTACACCTTCGCCGTGACCCTCCCCCACGGCCCCTTGACCGGCATGCTCAGCCTCACCCCCCGCGCCCCCGGCACCACAGAAATCGGCTTCTGGACCGCCAAAGAACACCGCTCCCACGGCTACACCACCGAAGCCACCCTCACCGCCGCGGCCTGGTCCTTCACCCGCCTCTCCACCGACCGCCTCGAATGGCGAGCCGAGGTAGGCAACACCCTTTCCCTGGCAGTGGCCCAAAAATCCGGCTTCACCCTGGAAGGCACCCTCCGCTCAGCCCTCACCAACAAAGGCGTACGCCGAGACTGCTGGCTGGCCTCCCTACTCCCCACAGACCTCCACCTCCCCTCACCAACCCCCTACACCCCCACCCACCCGCACACCCCTTAACGACCACCCCAGCCCGTCCTCGCCAGGTCCACCGCGACACGGCCGGGGTCATGCCCGGTCCCGCGCGGTCGCAGACGGTGCAGGGCGTTGCTGAAGGCGCTGGTCAGCGAGGTGGCGTCGGCCAGATCCGCGAGCCGGCGCGAGCCGGCGTGGCTGACCACTCCGTTCCCGTCGGCACTCACGACGAGCTTGGGGCGAGACCGGGTCGTGTGCACGCGGAATGCCTTCCCGCCGGAACGACCGGGACCTTGGACAAGCCTCATCGTTGCAGTTCACAAGGCATTTTCGCTTCTCCGGTCATGATCCTCGCGCGTGCCCGGACGAAACGCGCAGGCCGAGCGAGATCCCTGACCTGGACGCCCAGGGCCGCGCGGGGGATCTCGGCGTGCCGATGTGCGTGCGCGCAGGCGTGAGCCGGGAGCATGCGGAGCAATACCAATGACGGCAGGTTCATGATCGTGGAGACGCGAGCGAAAGGTGTCGCACATGCGCGCGGATGCATTCCCTACAGTCCTCACATCGTCAGGCCGGGTGCGCGGCAGGCAGGAGGAAGGGCTCGCGGTCTTCCGGGGCATCCCGTTCGCGGCGGCGCCCACCGGTGAGAACCGGTTCATGGCGCCGCGCGCCGCAGACGCCTGGGACGGGGTGCGGGACGCCGGCGAGTTCGGGCCGTCCGCGCCGCAGCAGACACCCGAGCCGATGGCCGTCGCCGGCGACGAGTGGCTGACCGTCAACGTGTGGACACCCGAACCGGACCCTGCGGCGCAGCGGCCGGTGATGGTCTTCATCCACGGCGGGGCGTACCTGCAGGGTTCGTCGGCGCAGCCCACCTACAGCGGGCGGCTGCTGGCGAGCGAGGGCGGTGTCGTCCTGGTCACGCTGAACTACCGGCTCGGGATGGAGGGCTTCGCCGCGATCGAGGGGGCCCCGGCCAACCGTGGGCTGCTGGACCAGGTGGCGGCGCTGACCTGGGTGCGGGAGAACATCGCGGTGTTCGGCGGCAATCCGGAGCGGGTCACGGTCTTCGGAGAGTCGGCCGGGGCCGGGAGTGTGGCAGCCCTGCTGGCGATGCCGACGGCCCGGGGGCTGTTCCGGCGGGCGATCACGCAGAGCGTCCCGGGCGCCTTCCTCTCCGCGGAGCTGGCCGCCGACGTCGGCCGGGAACTCGCCTCCGGTCTCGGTGTGCGGCCGACCGTCGAGGAGTTGGGGAAGATCGAGCCCGGCACGCTGGCCACGGCCGGGGCCGTGCTGGGCCCGCGGGTGCGCGAGTTCGCGCGTCGGTGGGGACGGCTCGCGTACACCGTCACGCCCTTCTTCCCCGTCATCGACGGAGAGGTGCTGCCGTACGTCCCGTTCACCGCTCTGGCCGATGGCGCCGCGCGGGACGTGGAACTGGTCGTGGGCCACAACCGCGATGAGTTCCGGCTGTTCGAGGCGATGCTGGGGCAGCTCGGAAAGGTCACGGCGGAGCAGACCGGCGAGATGCTGCGCATGCTGGGGTCCGGCGCGGATCCGGAGGGAGCGTACCGCGCGGCGTTCCCCGGCGCCTCGGACGAGGCGCTGTTCGAGTGGGTGCAATCGGACTGGCTCTTCCGGATCCCCTCGCTGCGGTTGGCGGAGGCCCAGATCGTCGGCGGTGGCCGGGCACATGTCTACGAGATGACCTATCCGGCTCCGGCGAACGGCGGTGTGCTGGGGTCGTGTCATGGGCTGGACGTGCCGCTGGTCTTCGGCATCTTCGGCGCCGAAGACACCAGCAGGATGATGCTCGGAGATGAGCCCCCGGCCGAGGCGCTGGCGATCTCGGCCTGGTGGCGCCGGGCCTGGACCACGTTCGCGGAGAGCGGCGATCCGGGCTGGCCGACCTATGCTCCGCAGGAGCGCGCCACTTGTGTCATCGATGTCGAGCGGGCCGTGGCCGCGTACCCGGAAGAGGTCTCACGGCAGCTGTGGAAGGAGCACAGGTTCGACGCACTGCCGCTGGCGGGGTGACGAGGCCACCCGAAGGCCGGCTGGCCGGCGTCTTCCGGAGCCGATGACAGGGCCGGTGCGGCTGTGCAGCGGCCGGCTAGCGGTCTGCTGATCAGTCCGTCGTCACCTCGGCGGTTGAACGTTCGGTGCGGACGTGGCACAGCGCAGGTGGCGGCGGCCTGTTCCTTCTCGAAGCGGCAGGTGCCCAGGACCGGGCCGGGCGGTTCGCTTCCCGCGGCCCGTGAGCCGGGCATGGGGTGTCCGGTCTCGTCGGCTTGCAGCTACGCGCGCTCGCGGGCCTCGGCGCTGGCTGCCCGCAGGGCGTTCGGGGCTGCCGCGTTGATGCCGACCAGCATGGCCAGGCGGTCGGGGTCGAGGCGACCGAACACCTCGTGCCGGTCACGCGGCACGGCCAGATCGGCGGCGGCTTCGCCTTCGTCGGTGAGCATCACCGCCAGGTCCACCGCGACGCGGCCGGGGTCGTGCCCGGTCCCGCGTCGGCCGCAGCCGGTACAGGACGTCGCTGAAGACAGTGGTCAGAGAGGCGGCGTCGGCCAGATTCGCGAGCATCCGCGAGCCGGCGTGGCCGACCAGGGCGTGTGCACGTAGAAAATGACTTCCCGCTGGAACGACTGGGGCCTTCGACGAGCCTCATCGTTGCAGCTCAAATGGCACTTTCGCTTCTCCGGTCATGATCTTTACGCGAGCCCAGACGAAACACGCAGGCTAGTGTCCTGAGTTCGTGATGCGTCGGCAGTAACGGGCGAGGGACGCGAGGATCTCGTCGGCGGTCTTGTGCCACACGAACGGCCGGGGATTGTCGTTCCAGTCCTTGA
>NZ_JBTYMC010000292.1:0-8371 GCF_054880855.1 Streptomyces sp. S6
AGGCCGCCGCCGCGGCCGCCTCCGAGGCGTCCCGGTGCCGGTCCAGCGCCTCACCGGACCGCTGGAGGCGGGTGTCGTCGGGACGGGCGCCGCCGTTCAGCACCTCCAGGGCGTACCGGTGCAGGCGCAGCAGCAGGCGGACCTGGTGCCAGGGGGTGTCCTGGGGGTGCGGGGCCGGGTCCGGCGACAGGCCGTGGATCAGGGCCTCCGCGTTGTACGGGTTCCCGGCCGTGAGCAGCGGGAGTCCCGCGATCGCCGCTGCCAGGCGCTCCTGTGCCGCGTCCGCCAAGGGGGTCAGGGGAGTGGCCTTCGCCGTCGCCGCCAGCGGGACCTCGCTGGCCAGCAGGGCGATCTTGTCGGCCACCGCGTGGAAGCGGCTCGACCCCAGGGCCTGGAGAGCGGTGCTGTGCGCGCGCGTGCGCGCGAGGGTGAGCTGGCGGTCCAGGAGGGCACCCGCCTTGGCGGCGCCCACGGTGAGGGTGCCGCGTTCGGGGGCGGTGTCGTCGGTGCCCGGCCTGCGGGCGGTGGCCTGCTGCTCCGGGACGACAGGGGCGCCCGAGAGGCGGTGGAGGGCGAGGAGGAGACGGGCCAGGCGGGCCTCGCAGGAGTGCTCCAGGGCGAGGGTGCCGGAGAGCCAGGCCAGCTCGGGGCGGATCTGCTCGGACCACTCGGCGTCCAGGAGCGGGCGGAACGTGTGCAGGCTGCCGCTGATCCGGCGCGCGGAGCGGCGCAGCGCGCGGGCCGCGTCCAGCGAGTCGTCCACCGCGCCCGCGCCCGCGCCGGTCTCCCGGTGCAGGCGGAGCGCCCGCAGGAACTCCGTCGCCTGCGCGCGGAGGTAGGCGGCGAGGAGCTCTCCGGTGACTTTGCCGGTGACTTCTCCGGTGACTTCTCCGGAGACGGCGGGGCCGGTGGCGACGGCGGTGAGGGCACCGGCGCTCGCGCCCGCGCCTGTGCTCGCGTTCCCGCTCGCCGGCGCCGGTCCGGCACCCCTGACGTCGGACGATCCCCCGGTCACCACGTCACTCCTCCCCCGGTCCCCCGGGACGCCGGTGTTCTCGACGGTCCCGCGCGCGAGCGAGGTGCCCCCGGCCGGGCCCCGCGCGGGGGCCCGGTTCGCCGTCAGGTCGTCATGGTGTCGCTGTGCCACGCCGGCGCCTCCGGGCGTCTATGAACATCTCCTGGATGTTGCGCAGGGGCTGGCCCTCGGCGTCGGTGGCGTGCCGGGTCCACTCGCCGTCGGGGCCGAGGTGCCAGGAGGCGGTCGTGTCGGACATGCCGGTTTCCAGCATGCGGCTGATGGAAGAGCGGTGACCGGGGTCGGTGACCCGGACGAGGGCCTCGATCCGGCGGTCCAGGTTGCGGTGCATCATGTCGGCGCTGCCGAACCACACCTCGGGCTCACCGCCGTTGCCGAAGGCGAACACCCGGGAGTGCTCCAGGAAGCGGCCGAGGATGGACCGCACCCGGACGTTCTCCGACAGGCCGGGGACGCCGGGACGGATCGCGCAGATGCCGCGCACCCACACGTCGACCGGAACACCCGCCTGCGACGCCCGGTACAGCGCGTCGATGACGGCCTCGTCGACCATCGAGTTGACCTTGATCTTGACGTACGCCGGACGCCCCGCCTTGTGGTGCTGCGTCTCCTTGTCGATCCGGGAGACCAACCCGTCCCGCAGCGACTTCGGCGCCGTCAGCAGGCGGCGGTACGTCTCGCGCCGCGAGTACCCGGAGAGCCGGTTGAACAGGTCGGAGAGGTCCGCGCCGACCTGCGGATCGGCCGTCAGCAGCCCCAGGTCCTCGTACAGGCGGGCCGTCTTCGGGTGGTAGTTCCCGGTGCCGACATGGCTGTAGCGCCGCAGCGTGTCGCCCTCCTGACGGACGACGAGCGCCAGCTTGCAGTGCGTCTTCAGCCCGACGAGGCCGTAGACGACGTGACAGCCGGCCTCCTCCAGCTTCTTCGCCCACTTGATGTTGGCGTGCTCGTCGAACCGGGCCTTGATCTCGACGAGGACCAGCACCTGCTTGCCGGACTCGGCGGCGTCGATCAGCGCGTTGACGATCGGCGAGTCACCGGACGTCCGGTACAGCGTCTGCTTGATCGCGAGGACGTCCGGGTCCTCCGCCGCCTGCTCGATGAACGTCTGCACGGACGTCGAGAAGCTGTCGTACGGGTGGTGCAGCAGGACGTCCCGCTCGCGCAGCGCCGCGAAGATGTCCGGCGCGGACGCCGACTCGACCTCGGCGAGGTCCCGGTGCGTGCCCGCGACGAACTTGCGGTACTTCAGCTCGGGCCGGTCCAGGCCGTGGATGCGGAACAGGCCGGTCAGGTCGAGCGGGCCGGGCAGCGGGTAGACCTCCGCCTCGGAGATCTTCAGCTCGCGCACCAGCAGGTCCAGGACCTCGCGGTCGATGGACTCCTCGACCTCCAGGCGCACCGGCGGGCCGAAGCGGCGCCGCATGAGCTCCTTCTCCAGGGCCTGGAGCAGGTTCTCCGCGTCGTCCTCCTCGACCTCCAGGTCCTCGTTGCGGGTGAGGCGGAAGGCGTGGTGCTCCAGCACCTCCATGCCGGGGAACAGCTCCTCCAGGTGCGCGCCGATGACGTCCTCGATCGGGACGTACCGGCCGGGCGCGCTCTCCAGGAACCGCGACAGCAGCGGGGGGACCTTCACGCGCGCGAAGTGCTTGTGCCCGCTGACCGGGTTGCGCACGACGACCGCGAGGTTCAGGGAAAGGCCGGAGATATAAGGGAAAGGATGCGCCGGGTCCACCGCCAAAGGGGTGAGGACCGGGAAGATCTGGTGCCGGAACAGGGTGAACAGGCGGGCCTGTTCCTTCTCCGACAGCTCCGCCCAGCGGACCAGGTGGATGCCCTCCTCCGCGAGCGCGGGGGCGACGTCCTCGTGGTACGTGGCGGCGTGCCGGGCCATCAGCTCGCGCGAGCGCGCCCAGATCATCTCCAGCACTTCGCGCGGCTGGAGGCCGGACGCGGAGCGGGTCGCGACGCCGGTCGCGATACGCCGCTTCAGACCGGCCACCCGGACCATGAAGAACTCGTCCAGGTTGCTCGCGAAGATCGCCAGGAAGTTCGCGCGCTCCAGGAGCGGCGTGTTCGGGTCCTCCGCCAGCTCCAGCACCCGCTCGTTGAACGCGAGCCAGCTGCGCTCCCGGTCGAGGAACCTGCCCTGCGGCAGCTCCGTGCCGCCCTCCTCGTACACGTCGAGGTCGGCGTCGATGTCGGGTTCCAGATCGGAGACCGTCGAGGGGGAGACCGTGTGCGGGCGGTGTGCCGCTATGGACCCCACCGAAGGCTGTGCGTGCTGGGCTTCCGCCGGGGTGCTGACCTGCGTGCCGGCCTGCGTGTCGGCCTGGATCTTGGACTGGCTCATAAACCCATTCTTCCGCGCATGAGGGACTACGAGCGCGTCGGAGCGTGCGGGAGTGAGGGGGGTGGCGCCAGCGGAGGGCAGTTCCTCGGGCGGCGGCGAAGGCTCGGGCACGGCCTGGTTCATTGCCCGAGCGTCGCAAGCTCGTCTGAATCACTGGTTACGGAGACATGACGTGCGGGATAGCGGGGGGTGTTTGGGAGGGGGTGCCGGCGGCGGTGGGGCGGGTGGGGGTTCGTACAGGATGGGGGCGGACGGGTACGAGGTACAGGGGGCGGAGCGGAGTGGAGGCGATCGATGTCGAGGAGGGGGAGTGTCCGGTGGTGCTGCGGCGGGCCGGGTGGAGTGAGCCGGCCCCGTCTCTGACGGCCGCCGAAACAACCCCCTCCACAGTCCCCTGGAAGTGGTTCTTCTTGCGGTGGCTGGTTTCGGGGTGGTCGGTTCATCGGTCGGTCCGGTGAGTCGGTTCGCCGGTCGGTCGCCGGTCAGCCAGATGAAACGTGCAGGTCAGATGGGGTGTGGGGTGGGGTCGAAAAAAAGTTTTGCGGGGTCGGGAAAAAGTTTTGGGGATCGTGAACCGATCGGTGGGGTCGGAGCGATGAGGGGGTGTGAGCGAAACGAGAAGTGACGGGGAGCTGCTGCGGGCCGTCGCGGCGGACGGGGACCGTCACGCCTTCGAGGAGCTGTACCGGCGGTACGCGCCGTGGCTGACGGCGAGGCTGCGCAGCCGCTGCGCGGACGCCGGTGTGGTGGACGACGTCGTGCAGGAGACGTTCCTCGCGGTGTGGCGCGGCAAGGCGCGCTACCACGAGGAGGGGGACGTCGCGGGCTGGCTGTGGCGGATCGGCGCCCGCCGCCTCGTGGACGCCCTGCGCCGCGACGGCGCCCGGGGCCGGATCCGCAGCGCCCTCGCCCGCCTGCGCCACCGCGACGAGGAGTCGGCCGAGGAACGCGTCCTCGCAGGCGTGGAGCACGGCGACCTCGCGGGCGCCCTCTCCCGCCTCTCACCGGAACTGCGCGCGGTCATGCAGGCCACGGTCATCGACGGCCTGAGCACCCGGGAGGCGGCGGCCCTCCTCGGCATCCCGGCGGGCACGGTCAAGACCCGGGCACTACGGGCCCGCAAGCAGCTGAGGGAGGCCCTGGCGTGAGGGGCGTGCGGATGGGGACGCCTGACGGCGCCCGGCAGTGCGTGACGAAGCAGTGCGTGACGCAGCAACGCGTGACGACGGAATCGGTTCGGATCGACGGAAGGAGCGCGGCATGAGCTGGCATGTCGGTGAAGAGGAACTGCGCGCCTACGCGCGGGGCGAGCTGTCGGCCCCCCTGCTCTGGTCGACGGACACCCACCTCGCGGCCTGCGCCCAGTGCCGCGCGGTCCTCGCCCGAGGCACCGACCCGATCGAGCTGGACGCCGGCTGGGAACGGCTCGACGCGGAGCTGGACGCCCCGAGGCGCGGCCTGTCCGAGGGCGTCCTGGTGCGCCTCGGCGTCTCGGACTCCACCGCCCGGCTCCTGACGGCGACACCGATACTGCGCCGCTCCTGGCTCCTCGCGGTGCTGTCCGTCCTGGTGATGACGGTCCTGATGGTCCGCACGGCAGGCGACCCCGGCATCTTCCTGGGCCTGGCCCCCCTGCTGCCGCTCGCGGGAGTGGCCCTGTCCTTCGGCCGCGCCCTGGACCCCACGTACGAGATGACGCTGGTCGCCCCCCTGCACGGCTTCCGGCTCCTGATGATCCGCACGGTCGCGGTCCTCGCCGCGAGCCTCGTCCTCAACGGCCTCACGGCCCTGGCCCTCCCGGGCTACGGCCTGCTGGCCCTGGCCTGGCTCCTGCCGGCCCTGGCGCTGACGACGACGGGCCTCGCCCTCACCGCCCGCCTCGGCGCGGTGATCGCCCCCGCCCTCACCGGCGCCACGTGGATCGCGATCCTCCTGTACGCCCGCTCCCGCCCCGCCGAGACCCTGGCCCCCTTCACCGCGCCGGGCCAGCTCGCCGCCGCCGCGGTCGCGCTGCTCGCCGGTCTCGTCCTCTACCGCTCACGGGAGCGCTTCGACATCCGCCCGATGGCCGGATTCCAGGAAGGAGGGGCGATGTGACCCCACGCGACACCCGCGTGAAGCCCCTCACCGCACCGACCACGACACGCCCCGGAGGCACCCCATGACCGGCCCCCTCGACACGACCCTGACCGCGACCGACCTCACCTTGCGCTACGGCGGCACCCGCGCCCTGGACGGCGTCTCCCTGAGCCTCGGCAAGGGCGTCACCGGCCTGCTGGGCCCGAACGGCGCGGGCAAGACGACCCTGCTGCGCGTCCTCGCGACGGCGGTCCCGCCGGACGGCGGCGAGTTCCGCGCCCTCGGCCACGACCCCCGCACCGCCGCCGGCCGCCTCGCCCTGCGCCGCTCCCTCGGCTACCTCCCGCAGAACCCCGGCTTCCACCCGGACTTCACGGCGTTCGCGTTCGTCGACTACGTCGCGATCCTCAAGGAGCTGACCGGCCGCACCGAACGGATCCGCGAGGTCCGGCGCGTCCTGGACGCCGTCGACATGAGCGACCACCGCCGGACGCGCCTGAAGCGGCTGTCCGGCGGCATGCGCCAGCGGGTCGCGCTCGCGGCGGCCCTCGTCGGCGACCCGGGCCTGCTGGTCCTGGACGAACCGACCGTCGGCCTCGACCCCGAGCAGCGCATGCGGTTCCGCGAGCTGATCGCCCAGGCGGGCGAAGGGCGGACGGTCCTGCTGTCGACGCACCAGACGGAGGACGTCGCGATGCTGTGCCACCGCGTGATCGTCCTGACCCAAGGCCGCGTCCGCTTCGAGGGCACCCCCGCCGAGCTGACCGCGCGGGCCGCGGGCCGGGTCTGGAGCAGCACCCAACGGGACCCCTCGGCGCTGGCCGGCTGGCGCACCGGAACCGGCAGCTTCCGCAACATCGGCGACCCGCCCGAGGGCGCCGAACTCCTCGAACCCACCCTGGAGGACGGCTACTTGCTCATCATGGACGGCGAGAACGCGGCCGGCGAGAACGCGCAGGTGTCCGCATGAGCACCCTGACCGCACCGCCCGCCACGGCAACCGCACCCCAGGCCGCCGAGCCCGGCCGCCTCGCCCCGGTACTCGCGCTGGCCCGCTTCGAGGCCCGTGAACTCCTCCTCCAGATCCCGGTGGTGGCCGCCGGCGCCCTGTGGCTGTTCCTCATCGTCCTCCGGCTGATCAGGGAGGACGGCATGGACGACTTCCCGGCCCTGTTCATGGCAGACAGGGCCACGCAGGGCCTCCCGATGATCCTCGCTCTTGCCGTGCTGATCTCCGTCAACACGGAAGTGCTGCGCGGGCACCGGAACAAGACGGTCGAGCAGTTCTCCATGCTGCCGCTGGAGCCCTGGCGCCGGACGCTGGCGCACGTCCTGTCGATCGTCCCGTTCGCCCTGTTCACCGCGGTCGCCGTCGGCGTCGACTTTGCGTACTCGGCGCTGAAGCCGGGCGCGGTCGGCTCGGGCTCGGTCGCCGAGCTGCTGGTGGGGCCGCTGACGGTGATGTTCGCGGGGATCATCGGGATACTGCTGGCCGGGCTGTGGCCGCTGTCGGTGATCCCGGTGATGCTCCTGGCCGTCGCCTACTTCCTGCTCATCGGTCCAGCGGCGCTGACGGGCGACTGGTCGCAGTGGTTCAACCCGGTCGTCAGCGAGGACAGTTCGGGCGGCTTCCCGACTCCCTCCTACCTCCTGGACCGCCCGGCCGGCTGGCACGCCCTGTACCTCGCGGCTCTGTGCGTCCTGCTCGCCTGCGTGGCGATGCTCGTCAAGGGCGGCCGTACGGCGGTGCTCAAGGCGGCGGCGGTCGTGGCGCTCGCGGTCACCGTGACCGCCGGGTTCGGCCAGCGTCCCGGAGACGGGACGGCGCTCACTCAGGCGCGGCGGATCGCGTCCGAGCACCCGGAGAAGGTGCAGTCGTGCGAGGAGCACGGCGGCTCGACGTACTGCTCGTTCCCGGAGTGGGACGGCCAGCGGGAGCGGTGGGCGCGGGTGGTGGACCGGGTGCGGTCCGTCTCCGGCAGCACGGCACCCGTGACGGTGCGCCAGCGGATCGACGTCCGGGGCGGGGTCGAGAGCAACAGCGCGCTGGACCCGCAGACCGGCGCCCGTCAGGTCACGATCGGCACCCGCTGGGGCGGCAACCGCGTCCCCGAGTTCGCGGTCGGCGTCGCGTCGGTGCTGGTCGCCGGGTCGGAGCGGGCGGCGGAGAACCTGTGCGGGGCCCGTGGGGTGACGGTCATGTGGCTGGCCCTGGGCGCCGACCCGACGCCGAAGGACACGTTCAAGGATGTCCGCCTCGACGACAGCAACGTCGGCTCCGGCATCGTCCTCGCCCCCACCGACCCGGTCTCCCTGACGGCCCAGCAGACCGAGGTGGTCAACAGCATCCTCGACCGCCCCGCCACCGACGTCACGGCCGCGGTCAAGGCCCACTGGAGCGAGCTGACCTCTCAGCAGACGACGACGGCGGACGCGGCGCGGCTGCTGGGTGTCGCGGCGCCGAAGGGGGCGGAGAAGTGCGACGAGTACCGGTGAACCGAGACGCGTGGACGACGGAGAGGAGCGGTGACATGAGGGGTGGCATGAGCGGTGACATGAGGCGAGCGGCGATGGGCGGGGCGCCTGCGAGTGCCGCCCCGATACCCCCGTCCCGGCGCTCCCTCACCCGAGCCCTAGCCCTCCCCACCTGGCGGGCCACCCCCCGCCTCGCCCCCGCGCTCGCGGCCGGCACCGGACTCCTGCTCGCCGCCTCGACGCGCCTGGGAGGCACCACCGCCGACCCGGTCACGGGCCTGATGTTCCTCAGGCTCACCGCTCTCCTGGGCGCCCTGGCCCTGGCGTTCCTGCTGGACGACCGCGCGCGCAACGTCACGGAGACGACCCCGGCCCCGCGCCCCCTGCGAGTGGCCCTGCGCCTCGCCGCCGCGCTCCCGCCGGCGGTG
>NZ_JBTYMC010000293.1:0-8364 GCF_054880855.1 Streptomyces sp. S6
GCCGTACGGGGCGCGCAGGGGCTCCCGGAGGCGCTGGACGACCTCGCCGCGCGCGCGGGGCTGCCGCCGGGGCGTCCGCCGCGTCCCGGGTGGTGGCCGGTCGCCGTGTTCGCGCAGGCGTCCATGACGGTCCTCCAGATCGTCGGCGGGCTCTGGCTGGTCGCGCAGATCGCGGGGGTGACGGCGCCCAATCTCGGGGTTCCGGTGCTGCTGATGGTCGTCGGGATCGTCGGAGGGCCGCTGGTCGAGTGGAGTTGCCGGATGGCCGCGCGCGGGCCCGCGCGGCGGTACGGGCAGGACGCGGAGCGGCGGCTGCGGGAGGCCGCTGCCGGGTGCGGGCGGGCGAGGGTGCTCGATCCGGTGGCGGCGGAGCTGTTGCGGTACCGGGAGGTGAGGGAGCAGTACGGGCGGGTCGTGGGGGTGGGGGGCCGGTAGGGCCGGCCTCGGGGAGGGGTGCGCGGCGGTGGCGATGCCGGTGGGTGTCGGCGCCGCCGCGTTTTCGGTGTGGCCGCGATTCGGCGGGAGAGGGTTGTCATGAGCCTGACTGTGCGGGGTCACGGAGGGTGATCCGGACAGGTGGTCCACAGGCCGCGTGACGCGGGTTCACTCGATGGAGTGACCGGGTTTTCCACAGGGTGGGGGTTGTCCACAGGGCCGGGCGGGGGACTCGCGGCCGGCGCAGTCTGGCCCCACGGCGATCGCGAAGGGCGTGGTCGCCTCGGAGGGGAGAACGCGATGAACGAGGTCACGATGTCCGCGGTGGGGAACGTCGCGACGCAGCCCGTCTACCGGGAACTCGCGAGCGGGGGCTCGGCGCGGTTCAGGCTGGCGGCGACCGCGAGGTACTGGGACCGCGAGAAGAACGAGTGGGTCGACGGCCACACCAACTTCTTCACGGTGTGGGCCAACCGGCAACTCGCCGTGAACGTGGCGGCGTCGCTGTCGGTCGGGGACCCGGTGGTCGTGCAGGGGAGGCTGAAAGTGCGGGCGGACATGCGCGACGGGCAGAACTGGATGTCGGCCGACATCGACGCGGTGGCGATCGGACACGATCTGGCGCGGGGCACCTCGGCGTTCGTCAAGGGGGCCAGGGCGGAGCCGGCGGGCGGGCGCGCGGAGCCGGAGTGGGAGGTGCGGGCGGAGCGGGAGGCGGTGAGTGTGGCGTGATGTCAGGAGGCGGGTGAAAAGGGCCGGTTGGGGCTTATCGATGGATCACGCCGTCCACGAGGTGGATCAACTGCCTTGAAAGGTGGTGGATTTGTCGATAACCCCGGCTCTCCGGCCGACCGGAGTGATCTTGGGATAACGATTCCGATTCGGATCGGTTGCCCGACGATCTGACTGGGAAAGGGGCCGCGCCGCGTCTCTAGGATCGCGGCATAGTCCTCGTGGCTTCCGATTCTGCTGGTGGGGCCCCGTCCCCCACGTCAACGGGTCCCGCTCGAAGGGGAATTGCGTGCTTTCTTCGATCACCGTGCCGATCGCCCGAGGGCGAGGAGCGGTTCGCGCCGCCGCCGCGGCCCTGATGTCCGGCCTGGCCGCCGCCACCATCCTGGCCGGCGCGGGACAGGCCGCCGCCGACACCGCCACGCAGGGGCAGGGCGGGGCGACCGCGACCATAGGCGGACTGAAGGTCTACGGCGGCGCGGTGCTCCACGAGGAGAGCGGGGACCAGGAGATCCCGGCGGGCCTGTTCGAGATGTCCGTCGACGGCGGGGGCATGCTCCTGACGTACTGCGTCGACGTCTACACCCCCACGCAGAAGGACGCGAAGTACCACGAGACGCCGTGGAGCGGGACCTCGCTGGCCGCGAACAAGCGGGCGGGGCGGATCGGCTGGATCCTCCAGAACTCCTACCCGCAGGTGAACGACCTGACGTCGCTCGCGAAGAAGGCCGGGATCACCGGCGGGCTCACCGAGCAGGACGCGGCGGCGGGCACGCAGGTCGCGATCTGGCGGTACTCCGACGGGGCCGACGTCGACGCGGTCGACCCGCAGGCCCGGCAGCTCGCGGACTACCTGGAGAAGGCGGCCGGTGACGCGGCGGAGCCGTCGGCGTCGCTGACCGTCGACAGCCCCGCGGTCTCCGGGAAGCCGGGAGGACTGCTCGGGCCGGTGACCGTGCACACCGGCGCGGGCGCGGTGTCCGTGACGCCGCCGCCGGACGCCGCGATCACCGGGGTGAAGGTGGTCGACGAGGACGGGGAGCAGGTGACCGCGGCGGCCGACGGGAGCCGGCTGTACTTCCAGGTGCCGCCGAAGGCGCCCGCGGGGTCGGCGCAGGTGACGCTCCAGGCTTCGACGACCGTGCCCGTGGGGCGGGCGTTCGTCTCCGAGGGGCGCAGCCAGACGCAGATCCTCGCCGGGTCCAGTGAGTCGACGGTGTCCGCGACGGCCGTCGCGAGCTGGGCCGGGGCCGGGGCCGTGCCGGCGCTGTCCGCCGCGCGGGACTGCCTCAGGAGCGGGCTCGACATCACCGCGGCGAACAAGGGCGACCAGCCGTACACGTTCACCCTGCTCACCGCCGAGTACACGATCGGGGCGGGCGAGACCCGTACGGTGACGGTCCCCCTCCAGGAGGACCAGCTCTACGACTTCACCCTCACGACGCCTCAGGGCACGTCCCCCCGCTTCACCGGCGTCCTCGACTGCAAGACCCAGTCCCACACGGTGTCCAACCTCACCACCCAGACCTACAGCGACCCCACCCCCGCGACGGTCCTCCCCACCACCCCGACCAACCTCGCGGCCACCGGCACGGACAGCACGACCCCGCTGATCGCCGGGACCGCTATTGGGCTGGTGCTCATCGGGGGGACGGTGTTGGTGCTGACGGCTCGGAAGAAGCAGGGGGTGGGGGAGTAGGGGGGGATGGCGGAGGCCTGCGTGGGTGCTGCATCGGGAGGATGGGCGAGACGGGGCTGAGGGCGGTGCACGGGGCCGGTGGGGTGGGCCGAGGGGCGCGGGTGTCGTCGGGCTCCGGGGGCCGGGGGAGCTGGGGGAGCCGGGCGTGTACGTGGCCGGTCCGGTGGGCTGGGGTGTCCGGAGCCTCGGCTCCTGTGGCGGAATCGGTCACCGGGATCGGGCGGGCCTGCCGATGAGCTGGGGTGGTGGAGGGGCTGTTTCCCGATAGGGGAGGCCGATCACGGGGGCGCCGTCGGCCGGCCTGTGGCTCGGCGCGCGGAGACGGTGGCCTCCAGGCGGTCCCCGGGGGGTGGACCAGGTGGAGTGGGGGCTCTCATCTGGTGGCGGTGATCGCCTATGGGAACCAGGGTGCTGTTTGAGAGGCCCTGGGCCGGTCGGGGGCCGGTGAACGACGACGAAAGACGACCGATGACGACGGGTACCGGGAGCGCGCCGGATGTTCCGTGGCTGGTCAGAGGCCCCGGCCATACGCGTTTCCCCCGAGTGGTGGACGTACGGCAAGATGGGGTGTATCTGCCCACTGCCAAATTCACGCTGCCGGACGGTTTCTCTTGGCTGAGTACATCTACACCATGCGCAAGACGCGCAAGGCCATCGGCGACAAGGTCATCCTCGATGACGTGTCGCTGAACTTCCTCCCCGGCGCGAAGATCGGTGTGGTCGGGCCGAACGGGGCGGGCAAGTCGACGATCCTGAAGATCATGGCGGGGCTGGACCAGCCGTCGAACGGGGACGCGTTCCTGTCCCCGGGGTACACGGTCGGCATCCTGTTGCAGGAGCCGCCGCTGAGCGAGGGCAAGACGGTCCTGGAGAACGTGCAGGAGGGCGTCGCCGAGATCAAGGGCAAGCTCGACCGGTTCAACGAGATCGCCGAGCTGATGGCGACGGACTACAGCGACGCGCTGCTCGACGAGATGGGCAAGCTCCAGGAGGAGCTGGACCACGCCAACGCGTGGGACCTCGACGCCCAGCTGGAGCAGGCCATGGATGCCCTCGGCTGCCCCCCCGGGGACTGGCAGGTCACGAACCTGTCCGGTGGCGAGAAGCGCCGCGTGGCGCTGTGCAAGCTGCTGCTGGAAGCCCCCGACCTGCTGCTCCTCGACGAGCCCACCAACCACCTCGACGCGGAGTCGGTGAACTGGCTGGAGCAGCACCTCGCCAAGTACGAGGGCACCATCGTGGCCGTCACCCACGACCGGTACTTCCTCGACAACGTCGCGGGCTGGATCTGCGAGGTCGACCGCGGTCGCCTGCACGGCTACGAGGGCAACTACTCGAAGTACCTGGAGACCAAGGCCACCCGCCTCAAGGTCGAGGGCCAGAAGGACGCCAAGCGGCAGAAGCGCCTCAAGGAAGAGCTGGAGTGGGTCCGCTCCAACGCCAAGGGGCGCCAGGCCAAGTCCAAGGCACGCCTCGCCCGCTACGAGGAGATGGCCGCCGAGGCCGACAAGATGCGGAAGCTGGACTTCGAGGAGATCCAGATCCCGCCGGGCCCGCGCCTGGGCTCCATCGTCGTCGAGGTCAACAACCTCTCCAAGGCGTTCGGTGACAAGGTCCTCATCGACGACCTCAGCTTCACCCTCCCGCGCAACGGCATCGTCGGCGTCATCGGCCCGAACGGCGCCGGCAAGACGACGCTGTTCAAGATGATCCAGGGCCTGGAGACCCCGGACTCCGGCACGGTCAAGGTCGGCGAGACCGTCAAGATCTCCTACGTCGACCAGAGCCGCGAGAACATCGACCCCAAGAAGTCGCTGTGGGCCGTCGTCTCCGACGAGCTGGACTACATCAACGTCGGCCAGGTCGAGATGCCGTCCCGCGCGTACGTCAGCGCGTTCGGCTTCAAGGGACCGGACCAGCAGAAGGCCGCCGGCGTGCTCTCCGGCGGTGAGCGCAACCGTCTCAACCTGGCGCTCACCCTCAAGCAGGGCGGCAACCTGCTCCTGCTCGACGAGCCGACGAACGACCTCGACGTCGAGACGCTCTCCTCCCTGGAGAACGCGCTCCTGGAGTTCCCCGGCGCGGCCGTGGTCATCTCCCACGACCGCTGGTTCCTGGACCGGGTCGCGACGCACATCCTCGCGTACGAGGGTGAGTCGAAGTGGTTCTGGTTCGAGGGGAACTTCGAGTCCTACGAGAAGAACAAGGTCGAGCGGCTCGGCGCCGACGCCGCGCGTCCGCACCGCGCCACCTACAAGAAGCTGACCCGGGGCTGATCTTGCGGCACATCTACCTCTGCCCCCTGCGCTGGTCGGACATGGACGCGTACGGGCACGTCAACAACGTGGTCTTCATGCGCTACTTGGAGGAAGCCCGCATCGACTTCCTGTTCCGGCCGGACAAGGACTTCAAGCAGGGGTCGGTGGTGTCGCGCCACGAGATCGACTACAAACGGCAGTTGGTCCACCGGCACGCGCCGGTCACCATCGAGCTGTGGGTCACCGAGATACGGGCCGCCTCCTTCACCGTGAGTTACGAGGTGAAGGACGACGACGTCGTGTACGTCAAGGCGGCCACCGTCATCGTCCCGTTCGACTTCGAGGCGGAGCGGCCCCGGCGGCTCACCGCGGAGGAACGGGAGTTCCTGGAGGAGTACCGGGACGACCCTCAGGGGGCCGTCGCCGCATGACGGTGCTCCATCTCGCCGACGAGGGGGAGGCGGCCGACCTCGCCGCCTTCCTCTCCCGGCTGTTGCGTTACGACCGCGGCGCCGCCGTCCGTCTCCAGGCGTCCGGCACCGCGCTGGCCGTCTTCGGACGGCCGCCGTCCTTCGAGGTGCTCGCGGTGCGGGCGGTACGGCTCGCGAAACCGTACGAGGACGGGATCGAGGCGAACCTCGATGTCACCGTCTCGGCGGGGGAGTTGCTGGAGAAGGTGGACGAGGACGCCGGGACCGTCGGCGTGCCGGGTGCGGTAACGGGCCCGCCGTGGGCCGGAGTTCTGCCGCCCAAGGGGGGCTGGCGGGCCGAGAGCGGGTTGCCGTCCGCCGAGGAGTTGCGGGCGCTGGTCGCCGAGGTCGTCGGTGAATTCCGGCGGCGTACCGAGGAGTTGGCCGCGGAGCGTCGTACGCGGGCCGAGTTGGACCGGATCGGGCGGGAGGTGTGGTCCCGGGCGGTGGGGGCGACTGGGCTTCCTGTGCGGGCCGTTCACGCCGCGCAGGCGCTCGGGTTTCTGCGGCCCTCCACCCGGGAGGTGAGCCTGCTCTCCTCCGGGGCGTGGCTGCGGCTGCGCACGGCGTACGGGTCGATCGCCGTGCGGCGGGCGGGACTTGGGGAGTTCGGGCTCAGCGTGAAGTGAACCGGCGTGTCACTCGGGGGCGTTGACCATCGACGCCGCCGCGTACGTCAGGTACTTCCACAGGGTCGCCTCGTGGTCCTCGGAGAGGTTCAGGGAGTCGACCGCGTCCCGCATGTGCTTCAGCCAGGCGTCGTGGGCCGCGCGGTCGACGGTGAAGGGGGCGTGGCGCATGCGGAGGCGGGGGTGGCCGCGGTTGTCGCTGTACGTCGTCGGGCCGCCCCAGTACTGCATCAGGAACAGGGCGAGGCGCTCCTCCGCCGGGCCGAGGTCCTCCTCCGGGTACATCGGCTTCAGCAGGGGGTCCTCGGCGACGCCCTCGTAGAAACGGTGGACGAGGCGGCGGAACGTCTCCTCACCGCCGACCTGCTCGTAGAAGGTCTGCTGCTGGAGGGTGCCGCGCCGAATCTCGTTCACGCTCCCATGGTCTCAGATCGAGGGGACCAGGACTTGGGGCTTAGGACCTGTCGCCGGTAGGCGGCTTCGGGGGCACAGTGGGGGGATGGGTGTCCGGGAGTTGGTGCGGGTCATCGAGGAGCGTGGGGGGTTCGTGGGGGAGCCTCGGTGGCGGGAGGCGTTCTTGGCCGTGCCCCGGCATGTGTTCGTGCCGTACTACTACGTCGCCGGGGCGGGCGGGTATCGGCGGGTGTGGGGGGAGGACCCTGATCCCGAGGTGCGGGAGCGGTGGGCTCGGGGGGTGTACGAGGATGTGCCGCTCGCGATCCGGGTGCGGGACGGGGAACTGGTGTCGTCCAGCAGCCAGCCGTCCCTGATGGCGCTCATGCTGGGGGCGCTGGGGGTGCGGGACGGGGACCGGGTGCTGGAGATCGGGGCCGGGAGCGGGTACAACGCGGGGTTGCTCGCGCATCGGCTGGGGGATCGGGGGGTCGTCAGCATCGACCTCGAACCGGAGATCGCCGAGTCCGCGCGGCGGCATCTCGCGGTGGCGGGGTACCGGCCTCGGGTGGTGGTGGGGGACGGGGCTCGGGGGGTGCCGGACGGGGCTCCGTACGACCGGGTCGTCGCGACCTGCGGGGTGGGGAGTGTGCCGTCGGCCTGGGTGCGGCAGTGTCGGGCCGGGGGGACGGTGCTGGTGCCTTTGGCGACGGGGCTGGTCGTCTTGAGGGTCGTGGGGGAGGGGCGGGCCGAGGGGCGGTTTCTGCGGACGCCGGCCTATTTCGTGCCGTTGCGGGGGGTTTCTCGGGAGGAGTGGAGGGAAGGGGGTGCGGACGAGGACGGGGTGCGGTTTCTCGTCGCGCTCACCCAGGGGGTGCTGGGGAGCGGGGAGGCTCGGGAAGTGTGGGAGAGGGAGGGCAGGCCGGGGCGGGAGCGGTATGGGGTGAGCGTGGGGGAGGGGAGGGCGTGGGCCTGGCTGGATTCGCCGGAGGGGGCGTGTATGTGGGGGTTGCGGTGAGGGGCCTGAGGGGGTGGGGGGTGCGGTTGTTCGGCGGGTGCGGGTGCGTTGTGGCTGGTCGCGCAGTTCCCCGCGCCCCTGAAAGATGCGCCGTTCCCCGCGCCCCTAACCGCAAAGAGCGGGGCCGGCGCCGGGTTCCCGGCTGTCTGCCCCGCTCCTGCAACGCTGCGTGCGCTACCGCGCTGCCGCTCAGCTTCGCCTGATCGTGATCGTCGTCCAGGCGCCCACGTGGACCTTGTCGCCGTTCTGGAGGGGGACCGGGACGAAGGGCTGGATGGGTTCCTCGCCGTTGTTGACCGTGGTGCCGTTGGTGGAGTTCTGGTCGACCACGGCCCAGGTGCCGTCGGGCTGTTGGACCAGGACGGCGTGCTGGTGGGAGACGCCGGGGTCCTCCGGGGGGACCGAGAGGTCGATGTCGGGGGTCTCGCCGGTGGAGTGGCGGCGGCGGCCGATGGTGACCTGGTTGCCGGTGAGGGTGCGCTGCTGCTCGGGGGAGTAGGCCGGGAGGTTGAGGCCGGTCGCCTCGGGGCCCGAGCGCTGCATCATCGCCATGAAGTAGTCACGGTCGGGGGCGACCGTCGCCGTCCAGGTGCCGCCGGGCTGTCCGGGCTGGGGGTAGCCGTAGCCGCCTGCGGGTGCGCCGGAGGTGGGCGGGGATATCACCCAGTCGTCCTCGGCGCCGCCGAACGCGGGGCCGGGCGGGGTGCCCGGCGGGGTGCCGGGCTGGTTG
>NZ_JBTYMC010000294.1:0-8335 GCF_054880855.1 Streptomyces sp. S6
GTTCGGGATGCCGGTCGCGGGGCTCACGCTGGCGGCGCTCGGCGCGTCGTCGGCTGGGGCCGGGGCGACCGGGCTCGGGCGCTACCTCCAGATCTTCGTCCTCGTCCCCGCCGCCGTGCTGCTGCTCGTCCGGGACGCGCGTGACTTCCGGCTGCTGGCCTGGGCGTTCGTCGCGCTCGCCGGGTGGCAGGGGGCCGTCGGCGTCCACCAGTTCGTCACCGGCACCGGCGCGTCCTACCAGGGCGAGGAGATCCGGGCGGTCGGGACGTTCGGGCCGCAGGACGTGATGGGGATGGCGACCGTCGTGTCCTTCGGCCTGATCTGCGCGGTGGGGCTCGCGCTCGGGCGGTCCGTCGCCCGGGAGCGGCTGATCGCGGGGGTGTGTGTGGGGGCGTTGCTCGTCCCGCTCGCGCTGTCCTTCAGCCGGGGTGCCTGGATCGCGACGGCGCTCACCTGCTCGGTGCAGCTGGTGCTGGCCGGGCTGCGAAGGGCCCTGAAGGCGGGGGCCGTTGTCGCCGCCCTCGGGATCATCCTGGTCGGCGGGTTCGGGGTCGGCTCGGCGATGCTCCAGGAGCGGGTCAGCAGCATCACCCAGGTCACCGACGCGCCGGACCAGTCCGTCACCGACCGGTACACCATGTGGGCCGCCGCGCTCGGGATGTGGCGCGAACAGCCGCTGACGGGCGTCGGGTTGAAGGGGTTCCCCGAACACCGGGACACGCACGCGTCGTTGGCGCTGTCCTCCGGGAGCGACACGGAGGGGGCGGGGTCGGCGTACGTCAAGCAGCCGCTGCTCTCCCCGCACAACATGTACCTGCTGATCCTCAGCGAGCAGGGGCTGATCGGCCTGCTGGCGCTGGGGGGTTGCTGGCTGGCTCTCCTGACGTGCGCCCTGCGCAACCTGGTCCGGGCCCGTAAGCACCGACGGGGCGGCCAGGAGTGCGCGTTGATCGCCTGCGGGCTGTCCGTCTGGCAGCTCACCGACTTCATGTACGCCGACATCGGCGGCCCCTCCACCGTCCTCACCGCCGTCTGTCTCGGCCTCATCGCCTGGTGGGCCCTCGTCGGCCCGTCGGCTCCCGAGGAGGCCGGCACCCGATGACGGCGGAGGCCGAGAGGAAGTCGTTCGGAGCCGACGTCGTCACAGAGGACGGCGGTTCGGGTGGGCGTCTCCACGAGGACGCCCACCCGGCCGTCCCCCGCGGGCGGACCGGTGAACAGACCGGCGACGGCGCAGCCTTGGCACCCCCCGCCCCCGAAACCTCCCACCCCACCGGCAAGTTCCTCGCCAGAGCAGCCGTCCTCACCGCCGCCCTCTCCATCGCCGGGTCGCTGCTCGGGCTGGTCCGGGACCAGGCGCTGGCGCGGCTCTTCGGGGCCGGGCAGGAGACGGACGCGTTTCTGGTGGCGTGGACGATCCCGGAGTTCGCGGCGACGCTGCTGATCGAGGACGGGATGGCGTTCGCGCTGATCCCGGCGTTCAGCATGGCGCTGGCGAGGCGGGCGCAAGGCGGGCCGGGGGATCCGGTGCGGGCGCTCGTCGCGGGGACGCTGCCCAAGCTGTCGCTCGCGTTCGTGGCGGTCGGGGCGCTGCTCATCGGGCTGGCGCCGCAGGTCGTCGAGGTGCTGGCGCCGGGGTTGTCGAATCCGCAACTCGCCGTCGATTGCACGCGGTTGACGGCGACCTGTGTCCTCAGCTTCGGCCTCGCCGGCTATTGCAGCGCCGCGCTCAGGGCGCACCGGACGTTCGGGCCGCCCGCCGCGATCTACGTCGCGTACAACACCGGCATCATCGCCGGGATGTTCGTGCTGGGCGGGCACTGGGGGGTGCGGTCGGCGGCGGTCGGGGTGGCGGTCGGCGGTGCGTTGATGGTCGTCGTCCAACTGCCTTCGCTGCTGAAGAAGTTGACTGCGCGGACCGCCGTCCGGGAGAAGGCCGGCGGACAGGAGCCGCAGGCGCTGAACGTGGCGCTGCTCGCGACGGTGCTGCTGTTCGCGCTGTGCCGGCAGTCTCAGGTGCTGATCGAGCGGTTCCTCGCCTCGCGGCTCCCGGAGGGGGCCATCTCGCATCTCAACTACGCCCAGAAAGTGGCGCAGATGCCGATGCTGCTGTCGATGATGCTGATCACCGTGACGTTCCCGGTGGTCGCGCGGGCGCTCGCGGAGGGGGACACCGAGCGGGCCCGCAAGCGGGTGGAGAGCGATCTCGCGCTGGCGACCTGCGTGGTGCTCCTCGGGACGGCGGCGGTGGTGGCGTGCGCGCCGCAGATCATCCAACTCCTTTTCCAGAAGGGTGCGTTCACGCCGGAGGACACGGCGGCGACCGCGAAGGTGATGCGCGTGTACGCGCTGGGCCTGCTCGGGCAGACCCTCACCGGCGTGCTGGTGCGCTCCTACTTCTCGGCGGGGCGCCCGAGTTGGTACCCGGTGGGTGCGATGGCGGCCGGGATCGTGGTGACGTCGTGGATCGGCGCGCTGACCGTGGGCTCGCTCGGCGTCACCGGGATCGCCGTGGCGAACGCGGCCGGGATCACCGTCACCGCGCTGGTGCTGCTCGCCGGGCTGGGGCCGCGCAGTGTGCCGGTCCATGTCCGGGGTGTGCTGCACGAGTTGAGCCGGCCGGTGCGGGCCGCGCTGGTCGCGACGGTCCTCGGCGCGTACGCGGCCGGCCATGTCGGCGGGGGGCCTGTCACGGGGTTGGCGGCCGGGGGGCTGACCGTGACCGTCGTCTTCCTCCTTCTCGGCTGGGCGCTGGACGCCCAAGGTGTCGAGCCCGTCCTGAGATCCGCCCGTTCCGCGACCAGAAGGCTGGCAGCTCATGTCCGTTCCCGTTGAGGCCCCGAGACGGCCGTCCCTCAACTCCCTTCCCTGGGTGGCGATGTACCACTCGGTGGGTGACTGCTCCGACGACCCGTACCGCGTCACGGTCACCCCCGAGCGCCTCGACGCGCAGCTCGCGTGGTTCGCGCGCAGCGGCCTGCGGGGTGTCTCCATGGCCGAGTTGCTCGCGGCGCAGGACCGCAAGGGCCTGATCGGCCTCACCTTCGACGACGGCTACGCGGACTTCGTCGACAACGCGCTGCCGGTGCTGCGCTCCCACGGCTTCGGCTCGACCCTGTTCGTCCTGCCCGGCAGGCTCGGCGGCGAGAACGCCTGGGACCCGCTGGGCCCGCGCAAGCCGCTCCTCACGGCGGACGGCATCCGCGAGGCGGCGGCGCACGGCGTGGAGATCGGTTCCCACGGACTCACCCACGTCGACCTCACCAAGGCCGACGACGAGACCCTCACGGCGGAGACGGCGCGGAGCAGGGCCCGCCTCGAAGAGCTGCTGGACACCGAGGTGACCGGCTTCTGCTACCCCTACGGGACGATCGACGAGCGTGCGGTGAGCGCGGTCCGTGCCGCCGGGTACGCCTACGCGTGCGCGATCGACCCGGGTGCCCTGGGCGGCGTCCACGCCCTGCCCCGCGTGCACGTCGGGCAGAACGACACCGCCGCCCGGCTGTTCCTCAAGTACCGGCTGCACCGGCTGCGCCGCCGTCCGGTGGAGGGGCTGCGGTGAGGGCGCTGCACATCATCACGGGCCTGGGGACCGGCGGCGCCGAGCAGCAACTGCGGCTGCTGATCCGGCACTTGCCGGTCGACTGCGAGGTCGTCACGCTCACCAACCCGGGCGCGGTCGCGGACGGCCTGATCGCCGACGGTGTCCCCGTGACGCACCTCGGGATGGCCGGCAACCGCGACCTCGGTGCCCTGCCCCGGCTGGTGAAGCACATCAGGGCGGGCGGCTACGACCTCGTCCACACCCACCTCTACCGGGCCTGCGTGTACGGCCGGCTCGCGGCGCGGCTCGCGGGGGTGCAGGCGATCGTCGCGACCGAGCACTCGCTGGGCGACTCGCAGATGGAGGGGCGTCAACTCACGCAGGGTGTGCGGGCGTTGTACCTGGCGAGTGAGCGGCTGGGCCGTTCGACGGTCGCCGTCTCCCCCACGGTCGCCGACCGGCTGCGCCGCTGGGGGGTGCCGGGGCCCCGGATCGAGGTCGTCCCGAACGGCATCGACCTGGCCCGTTTCCGCTTCGACCCGGTGTCCCGGCACCGCACACGCCGGCGCCTGGGGCTGCCGGAGGACGCGTACGTGATCGGCGCGATCGGCCGCCTCAGCGCCGGGAAACGTTTCGACGTCGTCATCGAGGCCCTCGCACAACTCCCCGAGGATCACTGGCTGTTGCTAGTCGGCGGCGGTCCCGAGGAGAGCGTGCTGCGGCGTACCGCGCACGACGCGGGGGTGGCCGACCGGGTCCTGTTCACCGGCGAGCGCCCGTACGTCCCGGACGGCACCCCCGGCCCCGACCTGCCGTCGCTGACGTCCGCGATGGACGTCCTGGCGTCGCCCTCGCCCGAAGAAGCCTTCGGACTGGCGGTAGTCGAGGCACTCGCCTCTGGGCTGCCGGTGCGGTACGCGTCGTGCCCGGCGATCGAGGACCTGCCCGCACAGGCACCGGACGCCCACCGAGTGCCGTGCGGTGTCGAGGCGTTCGCCAAGTCCCTGCGCAGACCCACGACTTCCGGCCCGCGCACCCCGCCCGAGGCCGCCCGCCACTACGACATCGCCCGCAGCGCCGCGCGGCTCATGGACGTCTACACGACCACCCTCTCCGTCCCGTCACCCCAGAAAGCCACCGCCACATGACCGAGAACACCTCCCGCCGCCCCGCCGTCCTCACCCGCGCCAAGGCGCTCCCCCCGTGGACCCTGCTCGCCGCCGGCGCCCTCGTCGGGGGCCTGGCCGGCGGCTCGTACGGCCTGCTGAAGCCGCCCGTCTACACGGCGACCGCGTACGTCGTCGCCGTCCCCGCCGAGAAGTCCGACTCGTCGTCCGCGCTCGGTTTCGCGCAGGCGTACGGCCGGGTCGCCACGCAGCTCGCGGTGCTCGGGGACGCGCAGGTGTGGGCCGGGGTGCCGGTCGCGACGCTCCAGAAGAGCGTGCAGACGGCGACCTCGCCGGACGCCCCGATGGTGTCGATCACCGCGACCTCGGGGCGTGCCGACCTCGCCGCCGACATGGCCAACGCGGTGTCGCGGGCGCTCACCCAGCACGCGAAGAGCACCGAGAAGACCACCAACGTCGAACTCCAGTCGTTCGCACGGGCGATGAAGCCGACCACCCCGTCCTCCCAGTCCCCGGCCCTCACCGGACTGGTCGGCGCGAGCGCGGGCGGGCTGCTGGGCGGGCTGGTGCTGCTGGTGCGGCCGAAGCGGCGCCTCACGGCCGACGGGAAGGCAACTCTGCTCCAGAGCGCGGCCGTTGCCGGGGACGCCAAAGTTGCCGACGACACCAAGGCTCCCGTCCCCGGCCCGGCGCTCGCCGTCGACGTCCACGGGGCACGATGAAGACCGAACTGGTCGCAGACGAGGCCGAGTTCGCGGCGCTGGCCGCCGACTGGGCCGACCTGTACGGGCGGTGTGCGACGGCGACCCCGTTCCAGAGTCACGCCTGGCTGCACTCCTGGTGGCTGTCCTACGGCAGGCGCGGCCGACTGCGCCTGCTGCTGGTGCGCGGCGCGGACGGTCAACTCGTGGCCGCCGCGCCGCTGATGGCCGTCCGCAGTCCGTTTCCCGCGCTCGTGCCGCTGGGCGGGGCGATCTCCGACTACGGGGACGTCCTGGTCGACGACGAGCGTGCGGAGGAGGCTGTCGCCGCGCTGACCGAGGGGCTCGCGGCGGCGGCCCGCACAGCGCTCATCGACTTCCGCGAGGTGCGTCCGGGGGGTGCCGTCGAGCGGGTCTACGAGCACTGGAGCGGGCCCCGGCGCCGGGTCGGCGACTCGGTGTGCCTGGAGCTGCCCGCCGTCCCGATGGAGGAACTGGTCGCGCGGCTCCCCTCGGCGAAGGCCCAGCGGGTGCGGGCCAAGCTGCGCAAGCTGACCTCGCTCGGGGTCGAGCGCAGCGTCGTCGCGCCCGACGAGGTGGACGCGGCGCTACGGCGCCTCCTCGAACTGCACCAACTCCAGTGGCAGGGCCGGAAGGTGACCTCCGAGCACCTGCAACGCCGGTTCTGCGAACACCTGGTGCGGTCGGTCGGCCCGATGGTGCGGTCGGGGGACGCGGTGGTCACCGAGTTCCGGCTGGACGACGACGTCGTCGCCGTCGATCTCACGCTGCTGTCCCGGGAGTTGGCCGGGGGGTATCTGTACGGGGCGCATCCGCGGCTGCGGGAGCGCAAGGCGGACGTCGCGGTGATGCTGCTGGAGGCGTGCGCCGAGCACACCCGGGAGCGGACCCGGGGTGCTCTGAGCCTGCTGCGCGGGAACGAGCCGTACAAGCACCACTGGCGGCCCGAACCCGTCGTCAACCAGCGGCTGCTGCTGGCCCGCCGGCGCACGGCGCCGCTGCTGTCGGCGGCGCTGTGCGACGTGGCGGCCCGGCGGCGCGGCAAGGAGTTACTGCACCGCTGGGAGTCGTTCAGGGGGGAGCGGTCCGGTGGCGGCGGGTCCTGAGGCGGGCCCGCCGCCACCGGCGCGGTCACCGGTTGCGGGAGAACCAGTCGAACTTCACGCAGAGCTTCCCGCCGAGCCAGTACTCGACCCAGTTGCCGAGGTTCACCGGCGAGCAGTTCTGCTGAGGTTCGGGCTTCGGTTCCACCGGGGGTACTACGGGCGGCTCCACCGGAGGTACTACGGGGGGCTCGACCGGCGGGACCACCGGAGGCTCGACCGGCGGCACCGGCTCGTCCACCCGGCCGGACAGCATCGAGCGGTAGACCTCGGAGGAGCGCGGGTTGGCGCCGCACTGCCACACGCCGTGCGGGCAGTAGTCGGTGACGGTGTTGTACAGCGGCTTGTGCTCGTCCATCCAGGCGAGCATGCGCCGCATGTACTCCGGGTTGTCGCCGTTGCGGAAAAGTCCCCATTCCGGATAGGAGATGGCCTTGTTGTGCGACTTCGCGAAGTCCACGTGTTCCTGAAGGCCGTAGGGCTCCGTCACCTGTTCGTCGAACGTCCGGCCGGTGGGCTGGTCGTACGAGTCCATTCCGACGATGTCGACCGTGTCGTCACCGGGATAGCACCGCGTCCACGGAACGGCGTCGCGGCCCCGGCTCGGCGTGAAGTCGAATTTGAATTCCTGGCCCGGCACCGAACGCATGGTGGTGACGATCCTGTTCCAGTACTTCTTCCAGGACTCCGGGTCCGGACCGCACCGGTGGGTGTACGTCGTGCCGTTCATCTCCCAGCCGAGCACGATGACCGTGTCCGGCACCTTGAGGGCGACGAGCCGCTCGGCGAGGGCCTTGTAGTGGTGGTCGAACTCGCCCGCGGCGCCCTGCCGCAGCAGCCGGCGCACCTCGGAGTCGGGGACGCCCTCCTCGTTGCGCTCCAGCATCGGCACGTTGAGGACGAACATCCGGTCGTCCTTCTCGCGCCGCCAGTCCGCCCACACGTCGAGGAAGCCGGGGGCGCCCTCGATGTTGCTCCACCGGTCGCCCGGCAGGTAGGTGTGCCCGACCCGCAGTTCGGAACCGCCCAGCCAGCGGCTCAGCTCGGCCATGCGGGAGACACCGCGGGGACCGTAGTCGAGGTAGGCGCCGAAGGCGGGGTACTTCTTCGCGGGGACCGGGGTCGCGGGAGCCGGGCTCGTACCGGCCGGGGTGGCCTCGGCCGGGGGTACTACGGGGGCTACGGGTACTACGGGGGCGGGGTCCGCCGCAGGGGCCGGGTCCTCACCGCCGTCCCCCCACCACCGGCCGCTGTCCCACCACGCGGGAGCGGGCGGATCGGCGCTCCGCACCACCCCCGAAGCCGCGGCGAAACCAGGACCGGAGGCCAGGGTGGCCGATACGACGACAGCCGTCGCCACGACGGCCAGCCGCCGGGACCGGACGCGTCGCTTTCGTGGGGCCATGCCTGCTCCTTTCTCCACTCTCACGCGTGATGACCGCACCATTCGCGCGTTATGACAGCGTCAGGAATTCCTGACAGACAGTCACATGTAAGTCATACGAAAAGGAAGTACGCCACCGCCGTTACGGCTTTCGAGTGGTCCACTCGCCCGCACCGGTGAACGAACCGAAGGAATTGCCCCGTGCCCCTGCTCGACACCCGCGTCCCCGCAGTGCTGCTGCGGATCGACCGGAATCCCTTTCACCACGGAACGCTGGGTGCCGTGCGCTCCCTCGGCCGCGCCGGGGTCGAGGTCCACCTCGTCGCGGACGTGGCGGGAAGTCCCGTACGCCATTCGCGGTTCGTCCGGCAGCTGCATCCGCCGCCGCTCCCCGGGGCCGCCGACGCCGAGATCGCGGCGGTGCTGCTGCGGGTCGCCGCGCGCGTCGAGCGGCC
>NZ_JBTYMC010000295.1:0-8263 GCF_054880855.1 Streptomyces sp. S6
CCGTCGGCCTCGCCGCGTACACGCCGAACGCGCCGCGCGAGCAGGCCGCCGACCAGGCCCAGCCCGCCCCGGTCCAGCAACGGCCCGCGCACCAGGACACACCGGCACCGGCACCGACCCCGTCCACCGGGTCTTCACCGAACACCCCCGCACCCCCGGCCGACTCCGGCTCGGCGTCCAAGCCCTCCCCGGCGCCCGCCCCGTCGTCGCCGTCCCCCGCACCGCCCTCCGGTGGTTCCTCCGGCGGCTCGGGTTCGTCGGACGCGACCAACCCCGCCGGGCTCTGCCTGCTCGGACTGCTCTGCGTCAAATAGGACGACACTCCTGTCACCCCGTCGAATTTCGTTTCGACGGGGTGACAGGAGTGTTGTCGGGACTCGCGAGGACCCCTATAGTCCCGTCCGGAACAGGTAATGGGAGCGCTCCCATCCGGTGCGGCGGTGGGGAGTGCCCCGGACAGGCATCCGTCCCCGGCCGTCCCTCGGAAAGAGGCCCCGCATGCGTCCGATACCGCGCCTCCCCCACTCCTTGATCGGCGCTCTGGTGACCGCGTTCGTCACCGTCGCCGCGCTCTTGACCCTGACCCCGCCGGCCCAGGCGGACACCGTGGTGTGCGAGCAGTACGGGTCCACCACGATCCAGGGCCGCTACGTCGTCCAGAACAACCGGTGGGGCACTTCGCAGCAGCAGTGCGTCACCGCCACCGACTCCGGGTTCCGGGTGACCCAGGCGGACGGCTCCGTGCCGACGAACGGGGCGCCGAAGTCGTATCCGTCCGTCTTCAACGGCTGCCACTACACGAACTGTTCGCCCGGGACGCGGCTGCCCGCGCAGCTTTCCGGGATCTCCAGTGCACCGAGCAGCATCTCGTTCGGGTACGTGTCGGGCGCCGTGTACGACGCGGCGTACGACATCTGGCTGGACCCGACGCCCCGCACGGACGGGGTGAACCGGACCGAGATCATGATCTGGTTCAACCGGGTCGGCTCGATCCAGCCGATCGGCTCGCCGGTGGCCGACGTGACGGTCGGCGGGCGCAGTTGGCAGGTGTGGCAGGGCAGGAACAGTACGAACGACGTGATCTCGTTCGTCGCGCCGTCGGCGATCGACAGCTGGAGCTTCGACGTCATGGACTTCGTGCGGCAGACCGTCTCGCGGGGGCTGGCGCAGAACAACTGGTACCTGACGAGTGTGCAGGCCGGGTTCGAGCCGTGGCAGAACGGCGCGGGGCTGGCCGTCAACTCCTTCTCGTCCACCGTGAACACGGGCTCGGGTCCGGGGAACCCCGGCGGTGGCGCGGCCTGTGAGGTGAAGTACGCGACGAACGTGTGGCAGGGCGGGTTCACGGCCGACGTGACCGTGCGCAACACGGGTTCGGCACCCGTCAGCGACTGGCGGCTGGCGTTCGCTCTGCCGTCGGGGCAGCAGATCGGCAACGCCTGGAACGCGTCGGTCACCCCGTCGTCGGGGCCGGTGACGGTGACGCCGGCCGCGCACAACGCGACCATCGCGCCCGGCGGCACCCAGTCGTTCGGGTTCCAGGGGATGTACAGCGGGACCTTCGCCTCACCCGCGGCGTTCAGTCTCAGCGGAACGGCGTGTTCCGTCACGTGAGATGACGAGGCGTCAGGGTGACGCTGTGAGAAAGCTGTGTGTCGCGGGAACCGATGCGTGGATCTTGTGCCTCTTGTGGGTTGCACCCCCACCGACCACACAAGGGATCCACGTTGTCGCACACTCGACGCCTCCTCACGGGCGCCACCCTGATCGCCGCCCTCGCCACGGGCGTCCTGCCCGCCACCGCCGCCCACGCCGCGCCCAAGCCGACCGGCCCGACCGCCGACATGGACGGCGTGGAGACGGCGCTCAAGGCGGCCATGGCCCAGGGCGCCCCCGGCGCGATGGCCCGCTACGTCGACCCCTACGGCGTCAAGGTGCGCGCCCTCGGGGTCCGTGACCGGGAGTCGGGCGCGGCGATGGACATCCGGGCGCGGTTCCGGATCGGCAGTGTCAGCAAGACGTTCTCCAGCGTGGTCCTGCTCCAGCTCGTCCAGGAGGGGAAGCTGACGCTGGACGCGCCGGTGAACGAGTACCTGCCGGGTCTGCTGCCGGACGACCGGATCACCGTGCGGCACCTGCTGACGCACCGCAGCGGTCTCGCGGACTACACGGACGACATGTTCGAGCACACCGTGCCGGGCTTCGAGGCCGTGCGCAACCGGGTGTTCAGCTACCAGGAGCTGCTGGACCTGTCGCTGGCCCTGCCCCGCACGACCGAGCCCGGGGTGTCGTACCGGTACTCCAACACCAACTTCGTGGTCGTCGGGATGCTCATCGAGAAGCTGACGGGGACGCCGGTCGCCGAGCAGTACGAGCACCGCATCTTCCAGCCGCTGGGCCTGCGCGACACGATGTACGTGCACCCGGAGACCAAGATCCCCGGTCTCCACGTGCGCGGTTACCTGCACCCGGACGAGGCGGGCGCTCCGCTGGTCGATTCCACGGAGCAGACGGTGTCCTGGGCGCAGTCCGCCGGGGCGGTCATCTCCAGCCCGGCCGACCTCAACACGTTCACGACGGCGCTCATGAAGGGCAGGCTGCTCGGCCCGGAGATGCTGGAGGCGATGACGACGGTCACGCCGACCGACACCACGAACACCCGTTTCTACGGGCTGGGTCTGCGCCGCTACAACCTGACCTGCGGCGCCGAGGTGTTCGGGCACACCGGCACCGTGCAGGGCTTCTACACGTACACGTTCGCGACGCGGGACGGGAAGCGGGCGCTGTCCGCGATGGCGAACACCTCCAACAAGGGGTCCGCGAACACGGCGCTGGGCGGCACGCTGGAGGCGGCGTTCTGCGGGAAGAAGCCGGCGGCGAAGTTCCGTGCGGCCGATGTGGACATCGCCGAGCAGCGCTGATCCACGCTCGTGCGAGGGGTCTCGCCCGCCGGCCGGGCGGGGCCCCTTTCACCATGGTGGGGCCCGAGGCGATCAGTGTCCCCTCCCCTGGAGTTCCTTTGCAGCCCACCGACTTCACCAGCTCGCCGCGTTCTGCGCGGGGTACCTCTCGGGGCTCCTGGACGACCTCCCGCCGGCCGGCCGGCTCCACCGGGCCGCCGTCGTCGGCGCGTTCGCGGTCGCCTCGCGCGGGGACCGGGAGGGGCTGCCGCACCGGGACGAACTCGCCCTGCTGGACGGGCCGTCGGGGGGCGCGATCCGCTGAACGAGAGGTCGGCGTCCTCCTCACAGCCGTCTCAGAACACCCTCCTCCTCGCACCGGCCCCGCCGTAGGGTGGACGGCGCATCGACCGTCCGCACCTCCGGAGGACCCCATGCGTCTAGGCTTCTCACTCCCCCAATTCGGCTCCATGGAACGGCAGTTCGACCAGGTGGCGCGGTTCGCGCGGGAGGTCGAGGGGCTCGGGGCGGGGAGTCTGTGGGTCGGGGACCGGGTGCTCGCGGCGGTGCGTCCGGCCGTCGGGTACGGCGGGGCCGGCGACAGCATCCCGGTGGAGATGCGCGCCGCGCTGGACCCGTTCGTCGCGCTGTCGGTGGCCGCCGCCGTCACCGAGCACGCCCTGCTCGGCACGAGCACGCTGATCGCCCCCTGGTACCCTCCCCTGCTCCTGGCCCGTTCGCTGAGCGGGGTCGACGTGGTGAGCCGGGGCCGTCTGGTGGCCGGCCTCGGGACGGGCTGGTCGCCGGACGAGTACGAGGGGGTCGGGGTGCCCTGGAAGGAGCGGGGCGCGCGGCTGGACGAGTGTCTCGACGTCCTGGACGCGGTGTGGACGACCGACCCCGTCGACCGGCACGAAGGGCCCCACCACACCTATCCGGCCGCGCACATCAACCCGAAGCCCGTCCAGCGGCCCCGCCCGCCCATCTACCTCTCGGCGTTCTCCCCGGCCTCCCAGCGCAGGGCCGCGCGCCGGGCCGACGGGATCATGCCGGTCGCGATGGTCGCGCCGGGCGGCGGATACGACCCGACGGCGGTCGTCTCGGCGCCCCTCCAGCAGATCCGCCGGCTCGCGGAGGCCGAGGACCGCGACCCGGCCGACGTGGGCGCGGTCCTGCGGATCAACCCGGCGGCGGGGTCGACGCCCCAGGACGTCGCCGGCGTCGTCCTGCGCACCCGGGACGAGACGGACGTCGAGGACGCCTTCGTGGACCTCCTCTACCTGGTCGACCAGAGCGTGGAGCAGTGCCTCGAACTGGCCGACCGCATCCTGGACCTGACGCGCTGACCGGTTCGCGGCGCCCGAGAGGGCCGGTCCCCCGAGAAGGGACCGGCCCGTTTCCCCGCGTCACTTCCGGCGGCCCGCGGTGTCCCTGACCGGTGTGCCGCCCGTGCGGTCGGGGTCGGCCGGGGGTGGGGTGGCGCGGTCGGCGTGACCGGGCCACCAGGCCGCGTGGCCGATGAGGGCGGTGAGGCTGGGGGTGAAGAACATCGCCATGACGAACGCGGCGACGGCGATGCCGAAGGAGACGGCG
The DNA here is from genome assembly GCF_054880855.1 of Streptomyces sp. S6. Classification (NCBI taxonomy): domain Bacteria; kingdom Bacillati; phylum Actinomycetota; class Actinomycetes; order Kitasatosporales; family Streptomycetaceae; genus Streptomyces; species Streptomyces sp. S6. Next base: position 4,494 of record NZ_JBTYMC010000295.1, read on the forward strand.
AAGCCCATCTCCGTGAGGAGGGCGTTGCCCGCGAGCATCATCGTCGCGAAGGTCGCGGCGAGGATGAACCCGGCGGCGGCGACGGTCGGACCGGCGTGCCGCAGGGCCATGCCGGCGGCCTCGCGGGGGCTGCGGCCCTCGCGGGCCTCCTCGCGGAGCCGGGCGATCATGAGGATGTTGTAGTCGGTGCCGATGGCGACGACGAACAGATACATGATCACCGGGAGCATGAACATCAGCCCGGGGTGTCCCTGGGCGTCCTGGAAGATCCACACGGTGGCGCCGAGGGTCGCGCCGAAGCCGAGCCCCACCGAGGCGATCAGGTACCAGGGGGCGACGACGCTGCGCAGCAGGAGCCCCAGGATGATCATGATCAGGGCGGCGGCGACCGGGAACACCGTCCGGTAGTCGTGGTTCACGGCCGACTGGATGTCCTTGTAGATCGAGGACATGCCGCCCACCAGGGCCTCGGTGCCGTCCGGTGCCTCCTTGTGGGCGACGGAGCGGACCTCGCCGACCGCTTCGATCGCCTTCTCCGTCGACGCCTCGTACTTGAGGGTGACGGTGAAGTCCGCCGTCGTCCCCGCCTTGTTCGTCTGCGTCATCCTGGCGCTCGCGACCCCGTCGACCGCCCCGAGTTTCTGGGCGTACCCCGCGAACGCGGACGTGTCGAGGGGGCGGCCGTCCTTGCTGGAGAGGTAGACGGCCGTCGGCGCGGCGGCGCCCGCCGAGTACGCCTTGCCCATCTCGTCCTGGACGACCATGGACTCCTTGGTCTTCGGCATGGAACCGGACGCCAGGTCGAACGTCGCCTTGTAGCCGAGCGTGCCGAGCGACAGCACGAGCAGGACGAGCCCGGAGACGGCGGCGGTCAGCGCGGGCCTGCGCTGCACGGCCCGGCCGAGCGCCGCGAACCGGGCGTCGGAGGGCTCCTGGCGCCAGGACTTGGACGGCCAGAACACCCGTGGCCCGATGAGGGAGACGACGGCCGGGATCAGGGTGAGTCCGGCGACGAGGGTGACGGCGACCGCGATGGCGAGCGCGGGCCCCATCTGCTTGAGGAAGCCCAGCGTGGACAGGACCAGCGCGAGGAACGCGATGATCACGGCCCCGGCGGCCGAGGCGATGGCCTCCCCGACCCGGGCGACCGCGTTCACCATGGCCTGCTTGGGTTCGTCCCCGGCCCGCAGGCGTTCCCGGTAGCGGAACATCAGGAACAGGAAGTAGTCGGTGCCCACGCCGAACAGGACGACGATGAGGATCGACGAGATCGAGCTGTTGGCCTGGAGGTCGAAGAGTTTCGTGGCGTAGGCGATGAGCGCGTTGGCGATGACGGCGACGACGCCGATCAGGACCAGCGGCAGGAACGCGAGGATCGGCGCCCGGAAGATGATCAGCAGGGTGACCAGGATGATCACGAAGGTGCCGATGCCGATGAGCGCTTCACCGCGTTTGGAGGAGTCCTGCTGGTCGAGGGCCTGCGCCGCGGAGCCGCCCAGTTTCACCTGGAGGTCCGTGCCCTTGGCGAGGGCCTTCACGTCGTCGCGCAGGATCTTCGCGGCGTCCGCCTGTTTCGGCTGGCCCGCGTTCCTGCTGTCCATCTGGACGAGGGTCATGGTGTAGCGGCCGTCCTGGGAGGGCTGGCCCTCGACGACCTTCTGGACCTCGCCGATCTTCTTCGCGCCCAGTTCCCCGGTGATCCGGGTGACGTCCCGTTTGTCGGCGGCGGTCAGTTTCCCGCCGTCGGCGCGCTGGAACAGGGCGATGGCGGACGGGGTGAAGGCGCTGGGGAACGCCTTCTCCTGGAGGTCCGCGGCTTTGATCGATTCATAGCTCTTGGGCAGAAAACTGCTCTCGTCACTGCTGGACGGCAGGCTCGGAGCCGTCGCCGCGATGGCCACGGCGGCGATCAGCCACGCCATGATCGTCCAGACCGGATGCCGGACGACAGCGTCGCCCATACGTCGGAACATGCGGGATCCCTCCTGTGCAGGAAGATCACCTCAACCCGGGGAGCGGTCCCTGGCAACGGCGACCCGGCCGGCTCCCCGTCGAGCCGGCCGAAACGGTTGTCTCAGCGCTTCGTCGTTCGGTTATTCATCGTAAGGAGGTGACGCGATCGGCGCTCTCGGTATCGGCGCTACTGCCCCACCCGGCCGTCGATCCGCTCCCGCAGCAGATCGGCGTGGCCGCAGTGGCGGGCGTACTCCTCGATCCGGTGGACCATCAGCTCACGGATCGCGACGCCCTGCCTGCCGACCCGCTGTCCCAGATCCGGGAACGCGGCCAACTCGGCGTCCAGCGCGGCCTGTTCGCGCTCCAGGTCGGCGTACGCGGCGTCCACGACGGCCTGGTCGCCGATCGCGCCGTCGAAGTCCGCGTCGCGTTTTCCGTAGAGCTTGGGGAGGGGTTCGCCGTCCGTGATCCAGCCCCGCCAGTCGCGCTCCGCCTCGGCGAGGTGGCGCAGGAGGCCGAGCAGGGACATCGTGGAGGGCGGGACCGAGCGGGTGGCGAGCTGCTCCGGGGTGAGGCCGTCGCACTTCATGCGCAGGGTGAGGCGGTAGCCCGAGAGGAAGTCGAGGAGGGTGGGGAGTTCGCCGTCGGGGCTGGGGCCGTCGTTGTCGCGGGGGTCGTCCGCCGGGTCGACCCACATGTCGGGATAGACGGTGGCCTGGGTCCAGCGTTCGGGGCTGTCGCTCATGCGGGCCATGCTCGGGGTGAACTCGCTTGAACGCCAACGAATTTCACCGGTGGTGCTCAGTCTGCGGCGGGCCGGGTGCGGCGGGCGTAGGCGCGGGCCGCGCGGGCACGGTCGCCGCAGCGGGTGGAGCACCAGTGGCGGCGGCCGTTGCGCAGGAGGTAGCGGTTGCAGGGGGTGGAGGCGCAGGCGGTGAGGCGTTCCGCCGCCGGTGAGGTGAGGAGGTCGGCGGCGTCGGCGGCGAGGGCCGCGAGGGCGTGGTCGACGAGGGCGGTGGTGGGGTGGGGGGTGCTGCGGTAGGGGCCCGACTTCTCGTCCCACATCAGGAGGGGGGCGGTGGGGACGCGGGTCATCGCGTCGTTGACGGCGGCGAGGGCCGCGGGGAGGGCGGGCAGGGCGGCGACGCGGGACGCGAAGAGGGCCCTGACCTGCTCGCGCAGGGCGCGGAGCTGGGCTGCGCACATCTCGCCGAGCGCGGCGTCGGCGGGGGCGAGGTCGTGGGCGATCAGCCAGTGGCTCGCCGTCGCCGGGGTGCCGAGGAGGTCGACGAAGTGCCCGCCGGGCAGGGCCATCGCGGTGTTCGCGAGGGCGAGGGAGGGGTGGCGGTCCTCTCCCGGCGCGGGCTGCGTCACGTTCTCTTCCCCGGTGCCGATGTTCACAGCGCTCATGGTACGACGCTCCCCCATCCGTGATTCTCACGGAACTCATTGCGTTCATCCGTGAGACCAGCCTACGATCCCCTCACGGTTGACGACGCAACATCCGTGAGGAGACCCACCGTGACGTTCCCTGTCCGCACCTTCGGCGGCCCCACCGCCTTCTTCGAGTACGGCGGCCTGCGCTTCCTGACCGACCCGACGTTCGACGCCCCCGGCTCGTACCCGATACCGGGCGGCAGCCTGACCAAGACGGCCCCCTCCGCCGCCGCCCCGGCCGACCTGGGCCCCGTCGACGTCGTCCTCCTCTCGCACGACGAGCACCCCGACAACCTCGACACCTCCGGCCGCGCCCTCCTCGCGGACGTCCCGCTCACCCTCACCACCCCGAGCGGCGCGCGGCGGCTCGGCGGCGC